>CANLFK010000005.1 GCA_947489925.1 Candidatus Caenarcanales bacterium | reverse complement strand
AATTTATTAAGCCAACTCCGCATATTTATTATGGTTTAGACTTAATACAAATAATTAGTTTAATTACTATAATTATTACTATATATTTAATGACAAAAAACAAAAAGGTCTTCAGTTAAGTATATGATTAATATTTCGCCACTGGAAAAAGCAATTGAACAATTACAAGAAAGCTTAACTTATACTCAATCTGAACTTGCTTTAAATAATAAAGGTTTAGCAAAGCAATTTAGATCTTCATCTATACAAGCTTTTGAATATACTTATGAATTAGCTCATAAAATGCTAAAACGCTATTTAGAAAGTACTGAGCCAAGTTCTATTTTAATTGATGAAATGAGTTTTCAGGATTTAATAAGAACTGGAGCAGAAAAAGGTTTACTTTTAAATTCTTGGGATAAATGGAAAAATTATAGACAATCACGCAATTCAACTAGCCATACTTACAATGAAGCCAAAGCCGAAGAAATTTTTCAGGATATACCTACTTTTTTAACAGAGGCTGAATTTTTGCGAGACCAAATTAATAGTAGGCAAAATAAAGCATGATTGATTTAAAATCAGATTATTTAAAAATTGTGATGAATATTATTACAAAATATATTCCAGACAAAGAGGTTTGGGCTTTTGGTTCAAGAATTAATGGAAAAGCAAAAAGATTTTCTGATTTAGATTTAGTAATAGTATCTAATATACCTTTAAATCGAGAAGTATTAATTAACTTACAAGAAGCCTTTGAACAAAGTGATTTGCCGATAAAAGTTGATATTATTGAATTTTATAAAGCCTCAAAAGATTTTCAGGAAATAATAAAAGCAAATTATTTAATTATTAATCAGCCAGACAAATAAAGAAATAAAACTTATAAATCAATTAATAACTTAACTTTAGGGTTTAAAACACTTAACATTTCGCTTAATTTATGACAGCTTAGTTCTCTCTTTGATTGCTCGTATTGGGCATATCCATTTACAGAACTATATCCTAATTTTTCGCTTATAGCTTTAATTGTTAAATCTTGAGATACTCTTAAACTTCTTAAAACTAAAGCCGTTAGAAGAATAGTATTATTCGTTTCAATTTCAAATTCATTATTAATTAGCTTTGTAATATTAAGCTTTAAAGTTTTACTAAAATACTCCTCAGACATATTTATAATATACTCTTCAATCATTTCAAAGGCTTCTTTTTTTGTGCGTCCTTGAGTAATTGCTGATAAAACTGGAACTTCAATTAACCAGAATTTACCATCTTTTTTTAATTTGCCTTTTAATTTCATTTTATTCCTTTTGCTTTTCTTAAGATAGACTTAGCTAATAATTCATTTACTTAATAAACATATTTTGCAACATCATCGCCCCGCAAATACCACCGCCAAGCAAAAAAGTTATACCACTTGTAATTAATATACCTTTTAAAATTTCTGCTTCTTTTCTAAAGAGAGTATAAATTATCATTGGAATTACATAAATAAATTGAATTAGCCAAATAAAAACAACACTAAATATTCCTATATAATAAGATGACCAAAAAGCAGATTCACCATGCTCGTGAGACTCTGGATATGTTGGATAATAATAAAAATGATAATAAAAAAAACTAGCCATAACACTAATCAAAACAAAACTTATATGACCTAAAAGCACTAATCCGCTACCTTTTTTGATACTTCCAGTTTTATTATTTTGTTTATTTTCTCCAGTGTTCATAGTGGTTTATAAATGATTAAAGTTTTTCATATCCCTCATAATAGTAAGATTGTTCTATGCCTTTAAAAATAATTTCTTTATTGTTTATTTCCTCTGTTAAATTAGTAATAAGCAAGGTTCTTAATTCTAAATCGTTAATAGGGCTTCTCTCCATTGATTGCAAGTAAAGGTGTTTATCAATAAATTGCCAATTCACCCTTTTTTTTAATTTGTTTTTCAAAAGTATATCTAACCAAATACGCATAGTTCTGCCATTACCTTCTAAAAAAGGATGAGCAATATTCATTTCTACATACTTAGCAATAATTTCTTCAAAAGTATTTTCTGGCATTTGTTCGATTTTGACTAGAATTTCCTTTAAATACAAAGCATTAGCAAATCTAAAGCCGCCTTTTGAAATATTTTGAGTGCGTATTTGACCTGCAAAATCATATAAACCATCAAATAAATATTTGTGTATCTCTTGTAAGCCTTTAACTGTGCCTATTTCAATTTTGTCTATATCGCATGTTTCAATCAAACGATAAGCATTGTCTAAACTTTTTTTATCTATATCTTTCATATATTTGTATGAAAACCTAAAATAAATATTAACAAAATTTTCAGATGTTTATTCATAAGTCATCTAAACATATTTGGCAACATCATCGCTCCACAAATACCACCGCCTAATAAAAAAGTTATACCGCTTGTAATTAATATACCTTTTAAAGTTTGTTTTTCTTTTCTAAAATAAATTGCCATTGGAATTACATAAATAAATTGAATTAGCCAAATAAAGCAAGCTAGCATTAATGGAACTGCAAAGAAATAAGCTTGATTTTTCTCCCAGCCTAAGCAATGAAGAAAGAGAGTACCTCCGACACCAATTAAAAGATAAATACCATGACCTTTTATAACTAAGGAAGTACCTTTTTTTGTACTTTTTCTAACTTCTTCTAGTTCTTGTGATTCAGTTGTTTCTAATGATTTTCCTTCAGTTAATTCCTTTTCAGCTCTTTTAGAAAGAAATTCAAGAAAATATTTTAAACTGAAAATGACTACTAAAGGAACTACTATTAATAAAATAAAAGAAATTACTAAACCTATCATAAATTATTACCTTTTACTCAAACATATTTGGCGACAGCATTGCCCCGCAAATACAAAGCCATAATAAAAAAGTTATACCGCTTGTAAATAAAATACCTTTTAAAGTTTCTTTTTCTTTTATAAAATAAATTGCTATTGGACAAATTATAAAAATTAACTGTTTTAAAAATATTAGCAACCATTTCGTATCCATATTTTTATTACTATACAATATGTCTGAAACATAATTAAAGTAAAAAACTAAAAATAATAAATTACTTATAAAGCCAATTAGAATACCTTTTTTAATACTACCAATTTTATTATTTTCTTCGCTATTCATAAAGTTTTATAAACTATTTTAATCCCTTTCCTAAAATTCTCAGTTTTTGCTTTTCCTTCATATTCCACTAGTACAGTTTTATTGTTTAACCATTTAGTTCTTATTTTTATTACATCATCATCTTTTGCTTCTCTAAGAAAATCATCAGTTATAGCTGTAAAAACATTTCCCTCTTTATCCTTAAGTTCTTCATTTTTTTTCAAGATACTTATTTCTGTAGAATGATCCTGTCCACATGCCCTTTTAAAAATTAAGAGTCGATATTTTTTATCTGGTGAAATTTGTGTTTCAATAATCTCATTTCCACATTCACGATGATCCCAAATTAAAATACATCCTATGCAAAATAAAACGCCAAGAAAAAAAGTTATACCACTTGCAATTAAAGTACCTTTTAAAGTTTGTTTTTCTTTTTTTACCAGAAAGTACATTGCCATTGGAATTACATAAATGAATTGAATTAACCAGGCAAAGAAAAAGAAAAGAACTCCTGCAGAATCATAATACTCATCATAGTACCAACAAAAAACACAATAAATGACATGAGCTAAAAGTACAAATCCAATACCTTTTGTGATACTACCAATTTTATTATTTTGTTCGGTATTCATTTTTTAGTTGTATTTGTCTTTTCATTATAAATTTAGCGACTAGAATGTAAATGTAACATTAAGGCTTTTTGGGCATGTAATCGGTTTTCAGCTTGGTCAAAAATTAATTTAGCATTGTTTTCAAAAACCTCATCTGAAATTTCTTGGTCTTTGTGAGCGGGCAGACAATGTAAAACTGGAATATTTTTATTTTTTAGTAAACTTTCATTTATTTTATAGTTTTCAAAATCAGACTGAGACTTATGATCAACCGATTCACCCATACTAACCCAAACATCTGTGTATAAAATATCCGCTTCTAAAGCTTTTTGAATATCATTTGTCATTTTAGGCTCTTTACCAGAGAATTTTTTAGCATTTTGACTAGCCAAATTAATATATTTTGCATTAGGTTCATATTTGGCTGGAGTAATAGCAGTAAATTCTACTCCTAATAAACTGGAAGCCAACATTAAACTATGACAAACATTATTTCCATCACCAATATAAGTTAATTTCAAATTTTTAAAGGTCTTAAAGTTTTCTTTTATGGTCAAAAAGTCAGCTAAAATCTGGCAAGGATGTTCTTCGCTAGTTAAGGCATTAATGATATTAAGCGATGAAGAATATTTAACCATTTCAATTAAGCCTTGATGATCATGCGTTCTGACAATTAAAAAGTCTAAATATCGCTCTAAAACTCTGACAATATCAGCATAAGATTCTCTTTGTCCCAGACCAACTTCTTCATTACGAACAAATAAAGCTTTAGCTCCTAATTCAAGTAATCCAATTTCAAAACTTAAACGAGTTCGCAAACTTGGCTTAGTGGTAATAATTCCGCCTACTTGACCAGTTAAAGTTTTTTCATGATTCCTGCGATTCGCTTTTAATTGTGTAGCAGAATCTAAAATACTAATAAACTGCTCTGGATCAAGATCATTAATTGATAAAAAATGTTTTAAAGATTTCATCTGACTATTTTAAGGATTATTGATCTTATAGTCAATTAATTCTAATAAATTTTCAGTTCTCTTAATGCCAGAAAGGTCTGTATATGTTTCATATAATTCTTGAGCTTTGTTTGCGTCTTCTAAAGCTAATTTGTAATTACTCAGTCTTACTTTTAATAAAGCTCTATTATAATAAGCACCTGCATTATCTGGGTTAAGCTCAACAGTTTTATTATAATTAATCAAAGCTTTTTCATATTGGTCTAATCTGACTTCGGCAATCGCAAGTGCATAATAAGCCTCTGGGTCATTTGGTTCAATTAAACTAGCTTTTTCAAAGTCTTCGACCGCACCAGTATAATTATTATTTTGCATTTTTAAATTACCACGGTTTATATAAGCAATTTGATAGGATGGATCAAGCTCAATCGCTTTGTCATAATCTTGAATTGCACTATCATATTTTTTTAATTTTGCTAATACTACACCACGGTTTATATATGCTTTGGCATAATCTGGATTAATTTTAAGTGCTTCATTATAATCATCTAAAGCGGTTTCATATTTAGCTAAACGACTATTTATTGATCCACGATTAAAATAAGCTAAATATAAATTAGAATTTTTATCTATTGATTCTGAAAATTCATTTAAAGCTTTGAGTAATTTACCTTGCTTAACACTTTTCAAACCTTGATCATAAAAGCTGGCTGCAATTTCATCTGGATTTAATTTATTTTCATTTCTCTGGCTAATTTCTTCATTGTTTAGCTCTTCATTTATATTTTCTTCTTCAGCTTCGGTATATTTTAAATACTCTGAATCTTGTTGAGTTGAATTATTTTTTTCTTCTTCGTCGCTATAAACAAAAGACTCTTCTGAGCTGATTTCTTCATTTAAAGACCAAGCTGGATAAGTTAAAGCGGAAACAAATAATAAAACACAAATTCTTTTAAAAAACATAAAGTAAAGTACTGTGGAAAAGTTATTTAAATGAATCTTACCCAATTTAGCTTTGTCTTGAACTATGATTAAAATGATTTTTGGATTATATGATTATTTAAGTTTCTGAATCGCAGATTAGCACAGATAACACTGATTTCACAGATACTTATTTATAGTTTTTTCCGCTAAAGATTAAAGTTCGCCTCAAAGGCAAAAGACAAAGCCTAAATTATCTGTGTCATCTTTTCATCTGCGTTTATCTGTGATTCAGACCATCTTTTTCTTTGATTCATCTGCTGAGCTTGCTTTGTCATCTTTTTTGTTGCCAGAAATAGCCGCAAAATAAGCGATAATTCCAGAAACAGCCGCTAGTACAGCCGCCAAACCTCCAGCCATTGGCATAGTTACTCTTTCTCCGAGTTTAGTTTCCAATCCAGATAATTTAGTTTCAGCCTCGCCTAGCTTAGTTTTAGTTGTACCTAATTCACTTTCTAGTCCAGTTACTTTAGTGTTAGTTTGTCCTAATTCATCAACTATAATTTTTGTTTTGGATATAATATCAGTAGTAAGATTTCTGTAAGCACGGACTTCATCTACTAAGTCATTATGAGCATCTACTAACTCATTGTGGTCTGTAATTACGGCTGTTTGATTTTTGCCTATGTCCATTACAAGTTCAATTTGAGCCTCAAGCAATGCTAATCCTGACTGACTATTTATTTTTTCTAGGAATGGAAGAGCTTTTTCAGAAATAAAAGTATCTTGAAGTGAATTTTTACCTTTCTCTGTTATTGAATTTTGAATCACTTTATACAAAGTTACTAATTCTACTAAATCGGCTTTCTCTATTGTTTCACCTTGTTTGAGCTTGTCGAGTTTCGCTAGCTGAGTGTTTATTCTATTATTAAATTCGTGAATATTTTGTCTTACAGTTGTGTCTGAAGCTAATAAATTGAATTGTTCAGATAAATAGCTATTTAATATTGGATTTCTCTGCATAGCATCTTCCAGTTTTCCTTCTGCTATTTTGCGCACTTGTTCCTGAGCTTTCAAAGCTTTATCAAAACTATCCTTGTCTAAAGTAGGATTAAGAGCATCTAAAGCAGTTAAATATGAAGTAAAAACTCCTGCCTCTTCCGTTCCTAATGATTCCATTACCCATTTTCTAGCATTTTCAACGCTTTCTTTTGCTTGGTTCACTGCCTTAACTAATTCAGGTTTACTTTCATTATTGTTTAAAGCCTTTTCTGCTAATTTTAGTCTTCTTTCACTTGCGGTAAGACTAATTACTCTCTTGATTTGTTTTAATAAAGTATCTTCTTCTTGAGGAACTGGTCTTTTTAAGGACCTCAATTGTGTTAAAGCTGAGTCGGTTGCTTCTTCCAAAGTTTTTAAAGATTCGTCAGTTGTATTAATATCTTTGTAAGCGGCAATAAGTGCAGTTGCAGTCGTCTCGTAAGTGTTAAGTTGTGGGGGTTTGGCTCTTCCCCCTGCAACTCCCATCTTTGATACACTTTCTGCTTCGGATACTAAAAGGGTTGGCTCTGTTTGAGTTTGTTCAGGTTTTGTTGCTACTTTCCCATCAAAGAATTTGGTATAAAGTTTTATTCTTTGTTCAATAGGGGGAATTGCAATATCAATTTTCTTGTCTTTGACTTCTTTTAATAAAGCTGACAATCTGAGTAAGTCTTCTTGAGTACCTTGAGGATTTTGACCAATTTTTGGATTTATTTTTTTGCCATTGTCTGTTGTGTCAATCGGAAATTTCGCTAAAAGTTGTAGGATTTCAGCCTTTATTTGTTCACTAGTTTGTGGTATTACAACGGACTTAATATCAATGGTTGGACTTGCTTGCTCTGTAGGTTTTTGCTTGCTGGTAGGAGGAGACTTTCTGCGTACATCTGGTTGTGCAAATGGGTTATCATCTACAACATGAGAAGCTGAATTCAAAAGATCCGAAGGATTATTATTTGCAAGCAATTCGTTGATAGCTGGATATTGTTCTGATTGGTTAAAGTTAGAAGAAGCAAAAGTATTTTCTAAAGGCTTATTGCCATCAAATGCTGGATATTGTTGTGATTGGTCGAAGCTAGAAGAAGCAAAAGTATTTTTGAAAGGCTCACTGGGATCACCTAGTGGATAAGTATTATTATATAGTGGAGGTGAGTCGTTATTATATAATGAATATTCTGGTGTATTAAGTGATGGATTTGAATATTGTTGATTTAGTTGATTTAAAGAAGCATTAAGTGGATTGAGATTCAATGGATCATAGTCACCATACTCAGGAATACCAGAAGAATAATTTGATGATAATTGGTTTAACGGATCATTGAAAGGATCATTAGAAGCGAAGCCACTAGATCTAGCTGATTTAGGAACTTTAGGTAATCCGCCAGTTTTATCGCTTGTTTGCTGTGAACCAACTGTTTTTTTCTTTTTGTCGCAATGAGCGGTAACTGTGCTGGAAACTGATTGACTTACTGAGGATAAACGCATAATAAAGTTTAGACACTCCGTTTTTATATTAGTTTTTAAATAAGAATTTAATTGAGTTTTATTATTCTCTTAACTTTTATTATTTCAGTTAATACAGTATTTAGTCAAGTCCTATTTTGTTTTTTGTCTGAATCACAGATGGACGCAGATGAAAAGATGACACAGATACTTTAGGCTTTGTCTTTCGCTTTGAGAGAGCTTTATTTTATAGTTTTACGCTAAAGTACTATTGTCAGAAACAACTGAATATAACCAATCAGAGCCAAAAGCACAACTAGAAACCTTTAATATAATTGGGGCTTGTTGTCTTTTAAACTCAGCTTTTTTAATTAAATTAATAACTTTTTTGGTCAATTCAGCTGCAAAGCCTTTTTGGATGATTTCTGAAAGATTTAATTTGTCTTCAATATAAAGTTTAAGTATTTGGTCTAATTCAGCATAATCTGGCAAAGAATCTATATCTTTTTGATTTGGTCTTAACTCAGCTGATGGAGCTTTAACTATAATTTCATTTGGAATCTCACTAAAAAGTTTAGATATTTCTTGTACCTGAGTTTTATATAAATCCCCAATTGGAGCAATAGCACCGCACATATCACCGTATAAAGTGGCATAACCAACTGCAAATTCACTTTTATTGCCAGTTGCCAAGACTAAAGCACCTTCCGAATTAGCCAAAGCCATCAAAGTCGCTCCTCGAATACGAGACTGTAAATTCTCTTCGGCTAAAGTCAGCTCTGAAAGGTTAAGTTGCTTTAAATAAACTTGCAAAATTTCTTCAATCGAAATACACTGGCTTTTAATTTTCAAATTTGCCAAAAGGCTTTCTGAATCACTAATGCTACCTTTTGATGAATATTTAGATGGCATCATAATTCCGAAGACATTTTCTGCACCCAAAGCTCTTTCCGCTAGACAGGCAACTAAAGCTGAATCAATTCCTCCTGAAATGCCAATAAAAGCCTTTTGAAAGCCAGTTTTAGCAAAATAATCTTGAATGCCTAAAATTAAAGCCTCTGAAATTTGTTTTATTTCACTAATTTGCTTTTTAGGACTTAAGAGAGCTTGTTTTTCATTTAAGTCAATTGTTTTAATTTCTTCTTCAAAAGACTTGGCTTGATAAATTAATTCAGCATTTTTATTCAAAACTAAAGAGTTGCCATCAAAAATTAAATTATCTTGCCCGCCAACCTGATTAACTAATACAAAATTGGTGCTTGGAAAATAGTTTTGTTGGGCTTTTTCTAAAATCTTTAATCTTTTTTCAGGTTGTCCAGCCCTAAAAGGCGAAGCCGACAAGCAAATTATTGAATCAAGTTTTTTGTTTTCTTTTTGAGTTAAATCTTTTAGTTTTTTTAAAGTATTAAATTCATTAAAATAAAAATCATTTTCCAAGCCCAGCAAATCTTCGCAAATTAAAATAGCTAAATTTTGGTTTTTAACTTGAATAAAGTAATTTTCTAAATCATCAGACAAGCCTTTTTGGAAATACCGCTTCTCATTAAAAACCTCATAATTTGGTAATAATTTTTTATGAATAATTTTTTTTATTTGTTTATTCTCAATAAAAAATCCAGCATTATATAAATTTCCAGCTTCCTCATGGATTGAGCCAATTAAAGTTGGAATTGTGATTTTGTTTATTAATTCTTCTTTTAATATATTTTCACAAGCTAACCTAAAACCCTTATGGAAAAGCAAATCTTTGGGAGTATAACCTAATAAAGCCATTTCTGGGAAAATTATTAAGTCTGGCTTTTCTTCATCTGAAAGAGCTTCTTTCTCAAATATAATTTTGCAAAGTTTAGACGCATTATACTTTAAATCACAAACTTTACTATTTATTTGAGCGAAGCAAACTTTCATAAAAACTAAACTTTATACTATTTGCTTGGCTTTTAGCTCAGAAAAAGGAATTGCTCTAAAAGTATTTCTTTCCAAAACAAAAAATTCTTGATTGAAAGCTTTAACCATAAATTTTAAAAAATCATCTTCAGCATATGGCTGTTTCGCATCTAAAATTACTCTTTTCATTAAAGGTCTAATCTTAGGCAAATTAGCATGCGGAATAACTTGTAAAATGTGATGCTCAACATGATAATTCAAATTAGTCGCCAGAAAGTCTAAAAAAGGATTTTGCAAAACAGTACGGCTAGTTAGCCAAGGCTTATCTTTAACATTAGTACCATTAGTTAATAAATAATGCTCGGTACGCACATAGGCAGACAAACACATTAAAGCAATCATAATTGTAAAAAAGTGAATAATTACAGACTTAAATCCAAAGCCTAAAGCGTACATACCACCATGAAAAGCAATTAAAATTGAGAAAAAGTAAATCAAGTCAATTCGTGCATCTTTTATTATTTCAGCTGATTTAGTTTTTTCAGTAATTTTAAAAGACCAAGGCAACATAGAACGGAAATAATGACCAACAGCACTCATCCAAAATAATCTTGTATGAAATAATCTCCATAAATATCGTTCAACCTTATTAAAAGCCAAATATTCATCAGTAAAAAGCCATAATCTATCTGGATCTTTATCTTCTTCATTTGTACTGGCGTGATGAGTATTATGAGAATGTTTCCAACCAGCATAGGGTAAACCATGAAAAGTCATAGAAAATTGTCCAATTGCTTCATTTAGCCATTTTGGTTTAACATGCAAACCATGTCCGCAATCATGTCCGACTGTTCCTAGTGAAAATAAGAAAACTCCACTAATTAGCGTTAATAAAGCACTAATAAAAAAATTATCACTAAGACAAGCTCCATACAAAGGAACTAAAAAGAAAGAGGCTTTAATAATAAAGTAAACTATATTTTTAACAGTTGGCGGCTCATAATATTCTTTGGGAATTAGTTTTCTTAATTCTGTCAATTGAAGTGGCATAGTAGCCTCTTTGGTTATGGTAATAGAAGACACTACAAATCCTTTTCTCTCAAGAAATTTTAGTATTAGTATTAGTATAAATTAATTATAAAACTATTTATTAACTATACAGCTTAATTAACTTAATTTTACAGATATTTTCTTGCACAATTGATAGTTAAAAAAACTTAAACTTCGAGTAATACAAAAATGAATAAAAAGGATTTTCAGCTTAATAAGTCTTCAGCTACGGCTACAATTGAACCTTCCCGACTTGGTCCTTCGGCTTCCAAAAAGGTTTGATCTGGAAAACCAAAACTTACTTGATATAAAATTTGATCGGCATTTGGGCTATATCTTTTTACCATCCAAGAACTAGCTTGCTGAGACAACCAAGATTCAAGAATCCAAGAATGCTGAGGATTGTAAAAATTAAGTTTTTGGCAAATTTCTTGTGCTTCTTGATTTTGTTCAGACTGATTAATAAAAATTGTTTGATGCCATTCTTCTTGGTTTTTATCATTGACAGAACAAATAATGGCATTTTGTGTCAAAAATTCACTGCCGCCTGCTTGTCCATGGATTTTTTTTGCAATCGCCCCAGAACGGTTTTCTTGTTTAGACTTTTCCTCTTTTCTTCTTTTTAATTCAACTTGCTCAACAAATAATAGTAATTCTTCTAATTCTTCGGGTGAGAGCTGAAATTGTTTATTTACAGTGTCTTCTAAATAATTATTGGTATTATCATTTAGTTCAAGTTTGCAGTTGATTAATACTTTATTTGAATTGTCGTCTGGCATAGAAGAAAATTGAGAAATAATTTGAGCTGGAGTTTGTCCAGTATTATTTTGCAAAACTTGAATGCTAGTTGTTTTTTTCTTGCTTGTTTGAGCTTGGGGTGAAGAGGTTATTCTATTATTATTCGCTTGACTAGAAACTAAATTAGAGATTGGATTAATACCTGAAATATTATCGAAACCAATATTTGATTTTGGCTTTATTAAGTTCATTTTACCCAGTAAATTCATTTGACTAATTTAATTAGTTGATTATCTTTAGTAAATTCCCTCGTTTATAAAATTTTTAACTTATATTATTTTAAGCTTTGCTTTTTTGGTCTAATAATATTTGTATTAATGAAAAATAAAAGTTGAAAATTTTAAACCCGCATGTTTATTACAAATATTGATTATGTGCCAAGTTTAAAAATTATTGAACATTATGGTTTAGTTTCTGGTAGCACGGTTCGGGCCAAGCATATTGGCAAAGACTTTTTGGCTAGTTTAAAAAACTTAGTCGGTGGTGAAATTAAAGGTTATACCGAATTGCTAGAAGAAGCTAGAGATGAAGCAATTGACCGAATGATTTTGCAAGCTGAAGATTTTGGGGCAAATGCAATTGTCAATGTTCGGTTTTCAACAGCTTCTGTTGCTCAAGGAGCGGCCGAAATATATGTTTATGGCACAGCTTTAAAAGTCTCATGAATGAATATAATAGTTTATTAATTAATTTATCAGTCTTTATTGGTTTATTATTAATTGGTTACTTTGTGGGCGGAATCGTCGAAAAAAGGCATTTTAAATCTATTTTGGAGCGAGAAGAAAAGCTTTTGTATTTTCCAGTTATTAATTTAGCACCCCGCAGATTAGTAGAAATTGGCGAAGATTTACAAATTGAAAATTGTTTTTTTGTCAGTGGCTTGGTCGTCATTGGTGAAGATTACTTTAAGCGGATTTTAGGTTTTTTGGCTAATTTCTTTGGTGGGCGACTTTTATCGCATGAAAGCCTTTTAGACAGAGCCAGAAGAGAGGCTATTTTACGCTTAAAAGAAAAAGCAATTTCGCAAGGAGCTGACATGGTGGTTAATTTGCAATTACAATATCTTTCAATTAATAAAGAAACTGATAGTCAAAATGCTAACAATTCAGTTGAAATTATGGCTTATGGCACAGCTTTAAAAGTTAAATAATTATTTTTGAGAGAGGGCTTTTTAGTCTTGAATCGCAGATTAGCACAGATAACACTGATTTCACAGATATTTCATTTATAGTTTTCCCGCCAAAGATTAAAGCTCTCTCAAAGCCAAAAGACAAAATCTAAAGTATCTGTGTCATCTTTTAATCTGTGTCCATATGTGATTCAGAAGTTGCTAAATATAACCAGCCTAACTCCACCCTCTAATAGCCCACTTTCAGGGGTTGGGGTTAAAAAGACAAAATTCTTTAGCAAAAAGATTTGCAATTTGGTCTGGGATTACTATACAAAGTTCTTAAATACTTAATCTTTCAGTCTTTCTTTCAAGGCATGACTAAACCAGCCACCTGTCAAAGAGTCTAATTTGGCTGTATATTCTTCAATTTCAAGATTTTGTATAATTTGTTCCGCTTCGCTTGTGGCTGGATTAAGAATAAAATTTATTTCTTTTTTTCGTCTTTCAAAATAAGCAGACTGAGCTTGTTCACCCAAATCTTGTCTAATTGGTGCAAATCGTCTTATTTCACTAAATAAATCAGTCTCTTCATCATCGTAAACAGTATTTGGCAAATTAAATTCTACCTTTACTCCAGTATCCCAGTAGTTACGCCTTGTTACCCCAAAATAATTACCGCTTGATTGGTTTAAATCATTATTATTATAAGTTGCTGTGGGAGTTGGAGGAGGGATTATATCAGCATTTTGTCGAGTCAGCGAAGTTGAATAATCATTGTCATTATTTCGAACTTTGTCTAAATCATGGCTAAAACCGCTATCAGAAGAAATGACTGGTAAAAAATTTCTCCTTCTGATTTTCTTTCTTAAATCATTAAATTCTTGCCCCGTGGGCACAGCAAAAAACCGATAAACTTGTGCTTGAACTTCAGTAAAAGTTGGCTCTCTATGAATTAAATTAACTATTAAATCTTTTTGTTGTTGCGTTAAGTCTTTTAAATCTTTTTTGTGCGAACTTTCATTTTCTGCTGATTGAAATTCATTCAAAAAGCTTTTTTCTTTATTTTTAAGTTTTTTAAAACCGCCACACCCCTTATCTCTCAAGTCAATTTCAAAATCTTCTGCATTAATTGAAGCACTTGTAAAAAATAAAAATAGTAAAAATACAAAGTATTGATTCATTAAAAACTAAACCTTTGAAGTGTTTTTTGTTCTGAAATTTAATTAATTAAGATTTTATAAAATTTTTTCATTAATATCAAAGTTTATTTTTATAAAAAGTTAATCAATTGAAATCTTGACACTTCAAAGGTTGATTTTTTACATTTTACAAAGCAAAGATTTTAATTAACGATAAAAACCACCATACAAACTAGATGAACAACCAACTGGTGCACCACAACAAGAACTTGGTGGCAAAGGAGCTTGCATAACTGGAACTTGCACTGGCACATAATTAGTTACTGGTACATAGCGGGTTACTGGCATATAAGTATAAGAATATTGCATTGGTTGAGGTTGCTGGCAGCAAGTTGGCATAATAGGAGCAGAACAGCAAGAAGGTGGGACATAATTAACACAGCCACAACCCCCAGTAGCGTAACCACCACCATTATAATTTGGAAAGCCTGGTACGCCACCCCCATAACCACCACGATTAAAAGCACCACGCCTAGCTAAAGCCAAAGTATTTAAACCACTTAAACCCAAAGCAGTTCCTCCAAGTGCTGTTCCGATAATGCCTAGGGTTCTATTAGTATCAGCTTTGGCTTTTTGTAAAGGAATTGAAAAACAAAATAGTATTAGGACAAAAAAGTTTAGAATAAATTTGTTCATTGTAATAGTTTTGATTAATGGACTTCTCTTTAAAGTCAAGCCACACAGAGCAAATAACAGTCTGTTTTTTAGGGATTTGCAGACACAATTAAAAGTTTGCCAAGTACAATTTAAGGCTATTGAATGATTTTGTTAAAGGGAAAATTCTTATTGAGAATTATTTTCAATAGATACTATAAATTATTTTTTAACTGTTTAATTGAAATATCAAAGATAATAATTTAGGAGATTTTATGCCTTATACAATTCACGCTGATGTTTGCGAAGGTGTTGCAGACTGTATACCTGTTTGTCCAGTTGAGTGTATTACTTTAGTTGATAATGGAAGTACCAATACTAAAGGTACAAAATGGGCTTTTATTGATTGGGATATTTGTATTGATTGTGGTGCTTGTTTAGCCGCCTGCCCAGTAGATGGTGCTATTAGTGATGAACAAGTTGAAGGCGTACAAAAAACTGCTTAATTATAATGGTTGATTTTTCCACAATTAAACTGCCTTTGATGACGGAAGATATAAAGAAATTAATTCCGCATCGCTATCCTTTCTTGCTTGTAGATCGCATAACTGAAATAAATGAAAACTCAATAAAAGGGTATAAAAATACCACTATTAATGAGAGCTTTTTTCAGGGTCATTTTCCTTCTGTGCCAGTTATGCCAGGCGTCTTAGTTGTTGAAGCTTTGGCTCAAATAGCTTGCTTGCATGAAATGATAAAGGAAGAAGAAGGGCATAGTAAAGTTGGCTTATTTGCTGGTATTGATAATGCTCGTTTTCGTAATCCCGTTTATCCTGGTGATCGCTTAGACCTGGAAGTAACTGTCTTATGGAATAGGCGTGGAATTGGTCGTTGCAAGGCTTTAGCCTCAGTAGATGGCAAAGTTTGTTTTGAGGGAGAATTGACCTTTGCTTTAGTGGAAGAGGATTCGATAAAATAATAGATTCAAATGTCTAAAATTCATAATACTTCTATAATTTCAAGTAAAGCCAATATTGCTGATAATGTTGAGATTGGACCTTATTGTATTATTGGTGATCAGGTTGAAATTGCTTCTAATACAGTTATCGGCTCTCACTCTGTGATTGAAGGAAATACCAAAATTGGCTCTGATTGTAAAATATACTCTCATGTTAGTATTGGTGGTGAACCACAAGATTTAAGCTATAAAAGTGAAAACACTGAAACCATTATTGGTAATAAAGTTACCTTAAGAGAATTTGTAACCGTTCATCGTGGTACTGCAAAGGGAAGAGGCAAAACAGAAATTTTAGATAATTGTTTTTTGATGAATTATGTGCATATTGGTCATGATTGTAGGATCGGAGAAAACTGTATTATTGCAAATGGCAGTAGCTTGGCTGGACATGTAATTTTAAGCAATAATGTTAATATCAGTGCTTTGTATTTAGCTCATCAATTTGTTGAAATCGGAGAATTAGTAATGGCTTCGGGCATGAGTGGCACGAGGAAGTCAATTCCACCATATGTTTTAGTGGAAGGAAGGCCATCAAGAATTATGAAAATCAATACTATTGGCTTACAGAGAGCTGGTTTTTCAAAAGACTTAATTAGATTGATTTCACAAGCTTATAAGTTAATTCAAAAGAAAGAAATAAAAGTCGCTTTGGCTGAAATTAAAGAAATGACGACACCTGAATTTCAACAATTAAAAAATATTACTGACTTCTACGATCGAATGCTTAATTCGTCAAGAGGAATTGTTTCTTTTTTAGCTTTGGATAATGAAGATATGGTTTCTAATAATAATAATTAAAATGCAAAATTAACTATTTTTCATGCTTTCCACTATTTGTTAAGGGTTTCCTGAAAAAGGGTAAACAAGAGATAGCAGATAGCTATATGCCTTTTCTTAGATGAAATACTCACTTAACATTTTATTAATAGTTTTAATTTCTTTTTCAGTTAGTAGTTTTGCTACAGCACAGGAAAAATCAGGTAATAAGGAGCTTTCGGGCAAAAGTAGCAAAACAGTAATTAAAGCTAAAAAACAAGAAAAGACCTTAAAAAAAGTAAATGAAAACAAAGCTAATCTTGATAAGTCTGTTTTGGTAAAGCAATCAAAAAATGAAAAAAATGAAAAAAAAACAAATTCAAATAATAATGAATTGGTCAATTCTGAAATCTGGGTTCAAGAGAAGGAAAATATTGCTGATTATGATAATGTGCCCGCTTCAAATTCTATTAATAACGAACCAATAGAAATTGAAAATACTCCTTCTGCCAATAAACCTTTTCAGATAATTGGTTTTATTCTTTTATTTTTGGGCTTAATTATTATCATTATGATTTGGAGTAATTACTCGGTTAATACTAAAAAACGCAATAATTTATCAGAAGAAAATAAAATAATGAATTTATCGAATTTTGAAATACTCGACAAACTTGATTTAGAAAATGGCAAAAATATTTATTTAATTCGTTTATTGAACAGAAAGTTTTTAATTGGTATTTCTTGGAATGGAATTTCTTTATTGTCAGATTTATCCGATTTGGAGTTGCCAACAAGTGAAAATAATTCTATGGCTTCAGCTGGTCAAAAAGCGGGGATTTCTTCTTCGGATAATAATTTAGATTTTATGACTTTACAAAATTATGCCTATGAAAAGAAAGTATCAAATAATGAATTTGATCCAGAACCTAATGATTTAGATAAAAATAAGAAAAATATTGAATCGCAAAATATGCTCTCTCATTCAGGTTTAATCAGAAATACAGCCGAAACATCTTCTAATACTGAGCTTAAAAGTAGCAAAACTATTTCTAATCGAAGCAATAAGTCAATTATTAAAGACGAAACTAAAACTCCTTTGAATAATACGGATTTTTCAAAACAAACTACTCTCCGAAAAAGCCATTTGAATGATAAAGGCAGTGAATCTATTAATAAGTTTAAAAAACCAGCTTGGTTAGAGGAAAGAGAAGCTCAGAAAAAAGTTATTTCTTCTTCAATTCAAGATTCCCCATCTTTGAACTTTCCAATTAATAATTCATTAAATACCAATAACAACACCACCAATACAGTTAAACAAGCTCAGGCTGAAATTAATTCAATTATTGCTTTAATGCCAAGTAAATTAAATGATATTCCAGAAATATTACCTGAATCAAAACAAGAAAAAGAGAAAAATAAATTAGTCGAAGTTGAGGAAAAGCCAGAATTAAAAGAAGAAATTAAATTCGAAAGAAAAACTACTTCCAATATTGGTACAGTAAGTCGTAAAATTTCATTAGTTGAAGAATAAAAACATTAACATTTATGGCTGGGCATAGCAAATGGGCCAATATTAAACATCGCAAACAAGCTCTCGACTTAAAGAGAGCGGCTATTTATACGCAATTATCCAAAGAAATTTCGGTGGCGGCAAGGTTAGGCGGTCTTGAAATTAATTATAATTTTCGGCTTAGAAATGCTGTTGAAAGAGCAAAACAAGTTGGAATGCCAAATGATAATATCGAAAGAGCCATTGAAAAAGCCAACCAGAGCAAGCAAGAAAACTTTGAAGAAATAATTTATGAAGGTTATGGATCAAATGGAATAGCAGTTTTAGTTTCAGCCGCCACCAATAATCGTAATCGGACAGCGGCAGAATTAAGAACTGTTTTTGGAAAATATAATGGTAATTTGGGCGAAACTGGCTGTGTGAGCTGGGGTTTTAAATATTTAGCTTTAATACAAATTCCCCGCCACCTAATTAAAACCGAAGAATTATTATTTGATCTTTTAGATGAATGTGAGCTTGAAAACTTTGAACTAGAAGAAGATCCAGACAATTATCTTTTATTTGCCAATATTACTAAAACCGAAAAAACAATAGCGTTAATTAAAACTAAAATTAATTATAATTGTGCCGCTGAAATTGCTTATTGGCCTGATAATTTAATTGAATTACCTGATGAATTAAGCTCAGAAAAAGTGGAAAATTTAATTGAAAAACTTGAAAACTTAGATGATGTTCAGAAAGTCTTTCATAATGCTCTTTTAATCAATTGAATACAAGCCACTAATTAATGTGAGTTCGATAAACCGAAAAGTCTTAAAACCCCATCCCCCAGCCCCTTCCCCGCATGCAAAGAAGGGGAGCACACTAAACAAAATCCCCCCTCTCTGAGTTCGGAGAGGGGCTGGGGTGAGGTCGGTGAAATTTGAATTGAAAATAAAATCTTTCATGCCTTTGTAAACTTGCTTCTTGAACGGCTTTTTACATTTTTTAGCCGTAGAACTCACATTAATTAGTTTCACATTATTGATTATTGATATAAATACTCCAGCTTTAGTTTTGTAGTTGAAAAATATTTAATCAAGTCTTTATAAAAAAAATATTAATAGTTAAAATGAAAGTAAAAGACAATTTTTAACTATGGCTACTTTAATCAAAGGTATAAAATCTATTTATGAAGGAATTGTAAGTTTAATTTATCCTAATAGTTGCCCATTTGAAATTACTCATGAATGTTCAATGAAAGATTATTGTTCTCCAGAAGGTTGGAATGATAAAGTTTGCCATTTTTGTTTTAATGAATTTGTGGATTTGAATTTAACACCTCGTATAGAAGAAAATGGTGTTTTAATTCATTCAGTCGCTGAATATAAAAATGAAGTTAAAACAATTATTCAAAAATTTAAATGGTCTATTCCAGCTTTAGCTTTACCCATAGCCGAATTAATGAAATATAAAATCAATAATTCTAGTTTAAAAGACCAAAAGTTTGATTATATTGTGCCAGTACCAGGGCTAATTAGCGAAGACCGAAATTGGACTCCAAGTTTATTATTAGCCCAAGAATTATCAGAATTATTAAATATAAAGATAAATGAGCCTTTAGAAAAAATAACTGAAACCAATGCTCATCGTTTAGACAAAGTGGGTAGAACAGAAGCCACGAAAAAAGCATATACTCTAAAAGAAGATATTAGCCAATTTCAAAAACAAGAACAAAGAATATTATTAATTGATGATTTGATTGCAAGTGGAAATACAATTGATGTTTGTTCTGATTTACTTTTGTCTTTAAATCCAAATAATATTATTACTGCCATTACTTTTGCTGTTGTTAGTCCTTCTTAAAAACATATTAAAAACCTTAAACCTTGACTTTTAAATACAAAACTAAGCCATTCAACCTAGATTAATTTGCAAAATATG
Organism: Candidatus Caenarcanales bacterium; assembly: GCA_947489925.1. GTDB lineage: Bacteria > Cyanobacteriota > Vampirovibrionia > Caenarcaniphilales > Caenarcanaceae > JAAFJH01. Next base: position 8,592 of record CANLFK010000005.1, on the reverse strand, counting down.
TCAATAATGAGGTAAAACAAAAAGAATAGTGGAAATATATATTTTTACATATCTAAATTATGTCTAACTTGAAAAGATCAATTAAAGGTTCAATTCCTTTTCAACTACCAATTTTATTATTTGTTTATACTTTTGTATTTTTAATAACCGTTGAATTTGTCATGTTGTTTTGGCTACAAAGCTCATTAAATACAGCCGCCAGACAAATTTCTATTGCAGCAGCGACTAGTTCTCAATTTGGTCTTGGTGATGATGGGGTGAGGCAGCGTTGTGCTGAAGCCGTTAGGCGTACAAATACAGTTGGGCCTGGTTATAGCGATCGAGTAAAAACTGATTTATTATCCGCTGTTGAGGGTGGGCAAACTGGCATAGATGATTATGTTGAAGGAATGGATGATCCTTTTGGTGGTGGTCAAGCTGGTGATTTAAGAACCAAATTAACCGATATGGGTGCTGGTAGACCAGCCAGTTTTTGGAATAGAGGAAATGGCACTAATGCTCAGTTTGGTGGTTGTTATGCTTTAAGAAATCCAGTTAGTAAGCAAATAACTTTTCATGTTGTCATTCATAGCGGTTGTACTTGGCCTGTATTTTTAAAAGGTTTCTTTAATATGATCAATCGCATGGATCCAACCCCAGAATCAGCGGCAAATGTTGGAACTTGTGGCTGGTTAGAAGGTCGGGCAAATTATGCGGCTAGTTCAGCGGGTGTTGATATTGGTGGAGTTGGCAAGTCTTTGGCTTCGGTAGCAGTTAGACCTTTGGTTATTTGTAAAAATAATTGTGATTATGATGGAAATATTGATCAAGGAGCTTTGGCAGACGGAGTTGATGGTGTTGAAGGGACAATTCCTTCGGGTAATGGAGTTTGTAAGCCATTTCAAGTCGCTACTGCTTCTACTCCTGCTTCAACTGCGGCTCAATCCAATGCAAATCGTCAAAGACCTAATAGTTTAATTATTGGTACTTCTCGCAGAGTATTTGCTATAGATCAATGGCCTGGAGTGCAAGGAGACTATTGCGAAAGATGTAAAAAAGACAAATGTAATTTTGTGCGGTCTTATTCAAGAGATGAAGATAATATGAAGTGTGAGGGAACTGATCCAACTCCTGCTGGTATTCATAGTATTGCCAATTGTGGAACAGTTGATCCTTTAATATTGACGGGTTTGAGATATGCTTGTAAAGGGGTTTGGTATCCAGATGGGCAGGCTATACCAGTTGGTGTTTTGGGTAGATGTGATCATTACTTTAAAGTAATACCTTGCGGTTATCCAGACCAACAAAATGGTGTCCAAATGCCTTCCACTGCTGGAGATATAACGAATTTAGACGGACAACAAGGACCTATAATTATTAGGAGAAATGATCCTAATTCCTGTACCGTAAACAAAGTTGAATGCCGTACTGATTATGCCGCAATTAAGCCTTGGATTGGTCCTTTTGGGGAAGTAGGTGCTGAAGCCAAATTACAAAAGAAAGACGGTGATATGCCAGCCGATAAATTATATGATTCGATTGAAAAAGGCTATGTTGCCGCTGAAAAAGATCCAAAACATCCTTTAGCTAATCCATTAGATCAAACAATTCCTTATCAATCTACTTGTGATATTTGTAATGCAGGTAGCCCAGCTTGCGGTTATTTTGGAACTTGCCGAGATGTTGAAGAGCAATGGAGAATGTCAGTTGTCGTTTTGCGTGGTCAGTGGTGGTCAAATACTTCTATTTATCAGCTTAATCCAATTTACTTTAATCTTGAATGTCGTTATCGCAGAGACTGTCAATTAATGAATTGTTGCCATGGTGTCGATAAAACAGACCCTGGTGCTATGGACAATTATTGTGCTAGCCGCCAGTTAAAGAAAACAAGCTTTATAGGTAATATACCATGTCCAGATCTACTGCATCCTGGCAGAACAAAAAATTTAGTTGTAACTTTAAAGGGTGTTCCCAATAAACTAAGAGTACTTCCAGGACTATGGCAAATACCTCGAGACGGAAATTATTCGATGTGTAGCACTGCCGCCATTAAAAAACATGGACAAAAAGCTGGGGAATGTTGTGCTGTTGAAGCTATAACCGATGGAGACCCAGCAACATGTTTATCTTTATATCCTGGTGGTTTAGCTTCCATTGTCGGACAAGATTTTAATAGTCTTTTATTGCCAGCCAAGCCATGCAGTGTTAAATGTTTACCTGGTCAAAACTGCAAGCCTCGTTGCCTCAAAAAACCTAATCAACCGCCTTTCTGTCCTCATGGTGAATGTTTTATAACAGGCGGTAAATGTTATATTCCTCGTAGAACTCCATTATGTTTCTATAAACCTTGTAAGCCGCCTGCTCAGCCATCTCAACCGAGTCAGCCATCTCAACCGAGTCAGCCATCTCAACCGAGTCAGCCATCTCAACCGAGTCAGCCATCTCAACCGAGTCAGCCATCTCAACCGAGTCAGCCATCTCAACCGAGTCAGCCATCACAGCCGAGTCAGCCATCACAGCCGAGTCAGCCATCTCAACCGAGTCAGCCATCTCAACCGAGTCAGCCATCTCAACCGAGTCAGCCATCTCAACCGAGTCAGCCATCTCAACCGAGTCAGCCATCTCAACCGAGTCAGCCATCTCAACCGACGACAGTAACACCCGTAACGCCAGTACAAGGAACAATAGGAACAACTTATATACAAATAAATGTAACGCCAGTTACTCCTCCATTTATTATTGGTCCAACTCCTCCTTTCCCTTGTTTTTATCGTTGCAAGCCACCAAAGCCTCCTTCACCAACTCAACCACCAAATCCAACGCCTAACTGCGAATGTCCACCAGCCCCAGATAAATGTCCACCAGGTCAAAGAATGGTTGAAGAACCGCCTTCTCCTAATTGCCCCCCTTGTAAAAAGTGTATACCAGGTCCAGACGATAGTCAGTGCAAGGAAAGATGTGATAAGTATTTTAGTCCGCTTGTGATTAGCTTAAATGGTAAATCTATTGAAGCAGCTGAAAAATCAGTAGCCTTTAAAATTGACCCGAAAGCTAAAAAAGCTAAATATCGCTGGATTAAATTTGCCGAAGGACAAGGGCTTTTAGCTTATGACTTTAATAAAAACGGCAAAATTGATGATGGAAGCGAGCTATTTGGTAATTTCACTAATGGCAAGTCTTATAAAAATGGTTATATTGCTTTAGCTGAAATGGCTGACAAAAACAAAGATAAATTAATTTCTGATACTGAATTAAAAGGTTTGTTATTATGGCAAGACTTCAATTTAGATGGAATTAGTGAAGCTAGTGAAATTAAAACACTAACAGAGCTTGGAATAACTGAATTAGACGCTGGTAAGAATTTATCAGACAAGAAACTTGTAATTTCTGATGGATTATATGCTAAACCTCATTCTGAAGCTGGTGTTAAGTCTCTTGTAGATGGAAAAGTTATACTTGGTAAGTCTTGGGATATTTGGATTGAGCAGCTTTTAGAAAAAGATAAAGACAACAATTCAAAAAAAATAAGTCTGAATGATATTTGGAATGGGTTTGTCAAGTTGTTTCAAAAATCAGTTTAGATAAAAAAGAAGGAGATTCAAAATGAAAAATTTAATAATAATAGTTTCAATGATTGTTTTGTCAGTAATAAGTGGGCTTTATTTGCCAGCTAAAGCAGATATTGATAATTCAGCTAATGGACAGTGGCAATATGTCATTAAAAGGTCAGACACTAAATCTGTCGCTGGAACTTTGCCTCCACCAATTGATTGTCCAGTTTATATTGGTTATTTTAGTTTAGACTTTAAGCCAATTAAAGCTGACTCCAAAGGGAGATATGTAATGAAATTAGATAAAGGGGAAAAACAGATATTTGGACAATCAAGCCGTTATGTCGTAGGGGCTAATAGTTATGAAATGAAAGGTAGTTATACTCCTGTAAATGATAATGAATATTGTGATAAGCCATTGACTAAAACTACTGGCGAGAAAGCAAGATTATTTATGCGTAAAGTTTCAGACAGTGGAAGAAAACTTGAATGGGATTCGGATTTCTTGTATGGATCAAAATCTCAAAATGCAATTTGGCAAGTGAAAGCTAATTATGATGGTAGTAATACAATGAGAGGGACGCTAAAAGCTTATGTTTGTGCTGGTAATAAACGAACTAGCTGTAAACTATTAAATACAGCCAAATTCTTTGCTCAAAGAGTAAAATCTATAAAGGAAGCTTCTGGCAAACCACTTTTTAGCCAAGCAATTAGCCTTTCGCCTCTGGAAAAATTGCTTCAAAATGTGAAAAATTTAATTAATGGCGAGAAAGATCAAGAAATTGTTTCTGAAAGTCTTTATTCTCAGGATGAAAAACTATTATTAAGCAAATACATTAAACCTTCTTTGTTGGCTGTCCTACCTTCTATTGCTCAGGCTACAAGAGGTCTTGATGTTTGTCTTGCAAAAGGCGGTACGGATACAGGTGCTCAAAGTGGAGTTCTCTGTATTTTTTGTCAAAGAATTAATTGTAAACCAGGTGAAACTCCGACAGAAATAGAAACGGGGACTTGTTATGGAAGTAATCAAGGGGTAGGGGAAATTGTGGTTGTTAATTGTGCTACTGGATATGTAAATTAAAAATCTAAGTAAAATTATCTTGTAATAGTGATGGAACTGGCTGTTTATAATCCAATTAAGCAATTAACTTACTCAAGCTAGTTTTTTATTTAAAGATTGCTATAGTCTTTTTTTTCTTGTATTAAGATCTTGTTTTCTGGGTCTTGAGGGTCTAACTCACTAATATATTTTGTAAAGTAAATATTGGCTATTCTTTTGTAATAATCGGCTTTTTGAGTATCTCCCATTTTTTGAGAACCTTTCATTAAGTCATGGTTTATATTACCCATCAGTTCAAAAATATCCATTAAGTCTTCTTTTTCAAAAGCCCATTTGATGGATTGATAAACTGGCTCAATTAGAAAATCAGGTAAATTTCCTAAGCTTTTAACTAAAAGTTTTAAAACTGGTTTTACAAAAATATAATCAACAAAAAGCCAAGTGAAAACATAACCACTAATAATTCTTAAACCTAGTAAACCACTTTCCATAAATAGATATTTAGTTTTATTGATTAAAGTTTCATCGGCTTTGGGTTTGGTATGCCTCCTGAACAAACTGGCAAAACATAAACCAAAAACAATTCCCATAAAATGATTAAAAGTTTCAAAAGTAGAATCATAGGATGAATGTTTAAAAGGTATTTCGGCACATAAATTATTTAAAGGCTCTATAACTTCTTTTTGTTTGTCTTCTCGGCTAATAATAGAATAATTCAGGCTTTCTGGTTGATCATTGATAATAGCCATTTGTTCTTGGCATAAAATTTCTCCTTTATAATCTTTTTGTTGATGGAAAATATTTAAAGCTCTGTTGCAAAATTGCCTAGCTTGTAAGTATAAGTCTTTTGTAATAGCAGATTCTTTTTGCAGAAAATAGCTAGTTTTGGCTTTCAGATAATAACATTTCGATAAAGATAAATAAAAAGCGGGCTGGCGTTTTTTTGCTTGCGGAACAGAAGTTGAAACCAGCTTTTCTGCCTGTTTTAATATTGCTTCAGCTTGATTTAATATTTTTAAGTTTTGATTTAAAGCTTGGTCTGAGAAGTGATAAGGATTTTTCTCTAATTTTGCCGTAAAAAGCCAAACATTATTAATTAACTCGGCTGCTTCTAGCTCCAAGCTCAAAACCTTATTCACTGAATCTGGGAAAAAAGCAACTCCTCCAATTTTGAGTGTTGTTGGAGCTGAACCAATTAATTTTATTTGCAATTTGAATTCAGGCTTAATGAAATCTTAATATTTAAATAATAACAGAGATTGACAGTTTTTTATTTGCATCTTGATTAAAGCTTATAAACTTTTGCAAAAAATTAGGCACTTCTCAATCACAGATGGACGCAGATTAAAAGATGGCACGGTTACTTTAGGCTTTGTATTTTTGCTTTGAGAGAGCTTGAATTTTTAGACGAGAAAACTGTAAATAAAAAATCTGTGAAATCAGTGTTATCTGTGCTAATCTGCGATTCAGAATATTTGCAAAAAATTAGGCTGGAGTTTACCATGAGAAGCACTAATATTATTAAATTTATATGCAAAAAGTCGCAATTGTTTAAGAAAAGATGAATTATGAAATTAAGCTAAAACCAAAAGCAATAAAAGACTTAGAAAACTTACCATTAGAGCAATCTAAACGAGTTTTGAAGAAATTAGAAAAATTTAGTATTAATTTAGAAGGAGACTTGAAAAAACTTACAAATTTCACCCCAGAATATCGTTTGAGGATTGGTGATTACAGGGTATTATTTGAAATAGAAGAAAATACAATTACAGTGTATAGAATTATTCATCGCAAAGAGGCTTACAGATGACAATAGAGTTACATCCAGAGTTTTTAGTAAAAAATGGACAAAAGCAATTTGTAATTTTGCCTTACGAAGAATTTGAATTAATTAAAGAAACGCTTGAGGATTTGGAAGATTTACAATTGTTAAGAACTGCAAAGTCTGAATCTAAAAATGAAAAGTCAATCCCTTTCAACGAAATAAAAAAGCAATTTGGTTTAACTTCTGAATCACAGATTGACGCAGATTAAAAGATGACACAGATACTTTAGGCTTTGTATTTTTGCTTTGAGAGAGCTTAAATTTAGGAGGGAAATTATAAATAAAATATCTGTGAAATCAGTGTTATCTGTGCTAGTCTGCGATTCAGAATATTTGCAAAAAGTCGCAATTTTAGTTGATACAGATTTTTTTGCAAAAGTCTAATAATTTTTGAAATGAATGTAAGTGTTCTCTGTCAGCCTGTACTCTTTCCATCAATTCATTTAAAAACTCTTTTGTTTGGGCTTGGTGGGGATTTGATTTACTATAATTAGGAATAATTGCTTTTAGGTATTCTTGATGAAATCTTGTTATTGCATTTTTACTTTTTATCTTACACCAGTCTGGTTTATTCATTAATTCAGGGCAGTAAGCTGAAACATCATAAAAATCAACATATTTCTGGCAAAATTCTCTGTGTTTATTCTCGTCAATTATAGCTTTATTAGCTAAAAGCCAAGTTTCAATACAACGATTTTGAATTATATAAACTAATTCTGATTGTATAGTTTTTATTTTTCTTTCTTCTAAGTGAGCTTGAGCATCAAGGATAATTTCATTTGAGCTTAAATGCTCTGAATCCATACATAAAAGTAAATGTTTATATTGCGGAAATTCATTTACTGTTTTAATTGCATCTTCTAATTCTTTCCAAAGGGGTGCTCCACGAGCAGAAACTATACAATAATTATTATCTTTAGCGTCTTCTGCTAATTCAACTCTTGTATATTCAGGAATTAAGTATTTAAGCCATCTGGGATAAAGTTTTGTTTCAGTTTCCCCTTCCACGAGAAAATAAATACTCATTTAGCTTTGTACTCCATGCTCATATTCTTCCAAATTCATTAATTTCGTAAAAGCTGTATGTTTAGAACCACCCAGATTGAACTCAGATGAATTTCTTATTTTCACAATATTGCCTTTGCGAGTAACTATTTTCCAGTATTCAAAATCAATATTATTTATTACATAAGGGTGATGACTAGTGATTATAAATTGTTGGTTTTCACCTTGATTTAATATACTTTCAGTTACTTGGCTCAAGCAATTAACTCCGAGACTATTTTCAAATTCGTCAATCAAAACGACGGAATGATCTGGTAATAAATAAAGCTCAGCAATATGCATTAAGGTTCTAAACATACCTGAAGAAATATTATTTTGTTTTACCCAATTATTAATATCTTTTTCTTTTAAAGTTACTATGGGAAGCTTTTCTTCTCCTGAATCACCTTTTATCCAATCAAACTTTATGTTCTCTACTTGATTAAATATTGATTGAAAATTATCCTTTATATTTTTTGATATGTTAAATAGTTCTGGATTTTTTAATAGTTCTGGATTTTCAAAAACAAGAAATAATTTAACTAGAGTATCTAAAGAGGAGTTTTTGATTTTATCTAATGAATTAAATTGTTTCTTTAATAAGTCTAAATTAGAAAAAATCCATAATTTATGTATTTGATGAATTGAGTTAGCTTGATCATTGAGAATAATTTTTTTAAAAGACTCTCTAATGCTAGAAATAGCTAAATCCTTGGAATTTCTCATTAAATAAACAATACTTTCAGAATTTGCTAATCCAGAATACTCTTTGTCTCTGACATTAATATTATTATCTTTATCTCTAGTAATAATTTTAGTATTGTTTATAGAAAGATTTTCTTCAATAATTCTCGGTTTTTCTTTCAATTCAGCTTCTATATCATATTGCTCAGGCGAAAAAGAACTGGATTCTTCTATTGAACCTTTGTCGAATTTGCCTTCCCATAAATATTCATTTTCATCAATTAAAAACCTGATTTTCCAATATCTTCCAGTTAAAGCAATACCATTAACAGCAATTGCTTGGACTTGCCTTATAGCCTTTAAAATTTGAGTTTTACCAACTCCTGAAACTCCAACTAAAAGATTTAAGTCATCAAATTTTACTGGTGATAATTGCCAACCATTTACTT
>CANLFK010000004.1 GCA_947489925.1 Candidatus Caenarcanales bacterium | reverse complement strand
GATTAGAAGCGATTTCACGATATAGTCATTTGGGTTCGGGTTATCAAATTGCTTTGCGGGACATGGAAATCAGAGGAATTGGGAATTTATTAGGCTCTCAACAGCACGGAAAAATGGTGAGTATTGGCTTTGAGCTTTACTGTGAAATGTTGAATGAAGCCATTAATAAGTTAAAAAGCGAATTTGGTTTGCAAAAAAATGAAACAAAAACAAGTTCTAAGCCGTTTTTAAGCCTTGAGGAAAAGCCAACTTTTGATTTAAAAATTAATGCTTATATTCCAATTGACTGGATTGAAGACGATACTTTGAGAATGAAAGAATATCACAGGCTTTCGGAAGTGCAAAGTTTATTACAATTACAGGCTCTCAAAGATGAATGGCAAGATCGCTTTGGGAAAATACCGACAGTAGTTATTAATTTAATTAAAATTGTGAAATTGCGTATTTTGGCTAGTGAAAGGGGCGTTTTTGGTTTGATTCGTCCAATGGGTAATTTTATTGAATTAAATATTAAAGCTGCCAATTTTAACTTTACGCTCTGGAAAAGTCTGCAAGCTAATTTGCCTAAATGGATTACGGATAAACTGGCTTTGCAAGAGAATAGAAGCGAAAATAAATTTAAAATCCTAATTAAAATAAGTGATTTAAACTCATCTGACGAACAATTAGAACTTTTAGATGAATTATTGAGCAGATTGTAAAAATGGGAGGAGAGGTTTGTATAATTGTTTTTTAACCATTTTCATTGACATTAATAAAATATGAAAGAATATCTATACGCAGGTTGGTTTGAAAATAAAGATGCATTTGACGATGATGAGGACAAGCAGTGGGTAATGTGTATTTTAATAAAAGCTCAAAATGAGAAAATGGCAAAATCCTTAGGGATCACCTAGCACTTAGATATTCAAAAAATACAAAAAATGAAGTATTCCTTTTTTCAACTATAGAAGAGAAAGATAGTAGAGAAAATGAAAATGTTAATTGGAAAGGTACACCTTGTATTGATTATGGATATGAAGCTAACGATGAAGAACTACAAGGTGGTGGAGGCTGGGAATCTCCTATTGATTATGTACATGACGAAGCTTACTTTGAAAATTGATCTGTAATATTTAAGCAAAAATAAACCACTTCTGAATCACAGATTTACGCAGATGGAAAAGATGACACAGATACTTTAGATATTGTCTTTTGGCTTTGAGAGAGCTTTAATCTTTAGCGGCAAAACTGTAAATAAAATATCTGTGAAATCCGTGTTATCTGTGCTAATCTGCGATTCAGAAGTTGTTAAAAGATGACACAGATACTTTAGGCTTTGTCTTTTGGCTTTGAGAGAGCTTTAATCTTTAGCGAGGAAAACTGTAAATGCAATATCTGTGAAATCCGTGTTATCTGTGCTAATCTGCGATTCAGACATCTGGCGGAAAACTAGAATTTTGGGAGGAAGGTTTGTATAATTGTTAGTTGATAATAATTTTAAAATGAAGCAAAAAATTTACATAGATACTTCCGTAGTTGGAGGTTATTTTGATGAGGAGTTTAAAGAAGCAACCATAAAGCTTTTTGAAAGACTTGAGAACAATGAAATAATTTTTGTAGTATCAGACTTGCTTGATCTTGAATTAATAAATGCACCTCTGCAAGTGAGAGAACACTTATTAAATTATTCATTTGATAAATTTCAGAGAGTTGAACTTACCGAAGATGCTATTAAGCTGGCTGATACTTACATTGAAGAAAAAGTTGTAGGTAAATCAAGTTTGGAAGACTGCAGACATATTGCCTTAGCGACTATTAACAAAGTAGATGTTTTAGCAAGTTGGAACTTCAAGCATATCGTAAACCTTGACAAAATTAAGGGCTACAATTCTGTGAATTTACGACTTGGATATTCAATGATTGAGATTAGAAGCCCTAAAGATTTAGTAAACTATGGAAATGAATAAAAAAGAAAAACAATTTGATGCTGTAAAGATGATGAGAGAAATCAGAGATAAAATTAGTATTGAAACTCAGAATATGACTTTTGAAGAACTAAAAGCATATATCAAACAGCGTTTTGAAGACAATAAAGCAAAACTTATAGGGCAACAAAAATAATTAGCTACTTTACTTTCTGAAAGCTAATCTGCGATTCAGGCGAAAAGTTGTTTTAATTATGGCGACACTACAAAAATTAATTGAGAAGATTCTTTCTGGGAAACCTGATAACAATATTGAGTTTGACCATTTGGTTTAGGAGAAAGACTTATGAATGAATTAAAATATGAAGTCATTTTGTACTGGGATAATAATGATAGTATTTTTATTGCCGAAATCCCAGAATTAGCGGGTTGTATGGCTCATGGCTTGTCTAAAAAAGAAGCTTTAAAAAATGCTGAAAAAGCAGCTCAATTTTGGTTACAAACTGCAAAAGAAGATAATCAGGAAATTCCTGTCCCAAAAGGTAAATTAATATTGGTTTAAAAAATGGGGAAAATAAGCACTTCTGAATCACAGATGGACGCAGATGAAAAGATGACACAGATACTTTTGGCTTTGAGAGAGCTTTAATCTTTAGCTAAAAAACTATAAATAAAATATCTGTGCTAATCTGCGATTCAAAAATTAGTTGAGAATTTGTAATTGCTTTAAAATTAATTTATATAATGAATCTGAAATTTCTTTATGTCTTGGTATCGGAGCTGATTTATTTGTCTGAGGATTATAATAAATATCATGATTTCCACCATTACGCTTTAAAAAGCATCCTAAGCGTTCAAGATTTTTTATAATTTCTTGCCTTTTCATACCTCAAGCTCTAATTCTCTGACTTTTAAGTCTTTTATTAATTCCTTGTTTTCTGACAACATAAGAGCAAAAGCCTCTGTCAAATTTACTTCAAGCTCTTCTAATGTCTGACCTTGGCTAAATACTCCATCTATTTCATTTAACTGACCCACTAGCCAATTACCATCTTGCCAATACTTATAAGTAAACTTTTTAAACATTAAAATTCAATTTGATTTTATATTTTTAATTACTTGAATTATACCTATTTTTTTCAATTATTATAATTTCCGCCTGAATCACAGATGGACGCAGATTGTCTGAATCAGGATACCCAAGATTTTAGGATTTTCGGAATATTTATTTAAAGTTTATTTTCCTTCATTAAGACTTTTCAAAGCGTGAATCCTGTTTATCCCGAGAATCCTACATTCAAATAGCGGCAAAACTATAAATGAAACATCTGTGAAATCAGTGTTATCTGTGCTAATCTGCGATTCAAAAGTTATGAGACTTGCCTGACGACTTCTTGGATTATTTTGACGAACAAGATAAAGTTACAAGTTCCCGCAAGATAAAAGGTTGGAGTTTTTTAAGCAACGACAAACAAGCTAGTAATTTATAAATTTTTGGTAATAAAAAACTATAAAACCGAAAACTTATTTAGAATTGATTTAGTTTTTATAAAAGATTTTAAATTATTATGAATAAAGATAAAAAGTTTTTAGCTATTCTTTTATTAGCGGTCTCATTGCTGGGCATAATTTTAAATTTTATACCCGGTCAAAATTCTAAATCCAAGAGTGATAATCCTGAGGAAAAAGCTTTAGGAGGTTCATTTGGTGGATTTTCTGGCTCTAAAGATAAAATTTTAGCTCTTGATTTAACTGGCGTTATGATGGACGGTGGTGGAGTGCAATCTTTTATTGGTGGCGAAAATTCTAATGCTGTTCGTGTTCGTGATCAATTAATTAAAGCCGCCAAAGAAAAATCAATAAAAGGCGTGATTTTGCGGATTAATAGCCCGGGTGGGGCAGTTGGTATTAGCCAAGAAATTTATAATGCCATAAAAGACTTTAGAAAAACTTATAAAAAACCAATTATTGCCTCAATGGGAGATATTGCCGCTTCGGGTGGTTATTATGCCGCTTCAGCCTGCGATATGATTTTTGCTAACCCTGGTACTTTGACTGGTAGCATTGGAGTTGTTTCACATTTTACTAATTTTGAGGCTTTGTATAATAAATTTGGCGTTAAAGATATGACTATTAAAGCTGGTTTATACAAAGATATTGGTAGCTCAACTCGTCCAATGACTGCCGAAGAAAAGGAAATTTTACAAAGTTTGGTAGATGATACTTATGATCAGTTTATAGAAGATGTTTATCTGGGACGGAGAGTCAATTCAGCTGAAGCAAAAAAATATGGACAACTGAGAGCTGGAATTAACAGACAAGATATTAGAGATTTGGCTCAAGGTATGATTTATACAGGAAAGCAAGCTAATCAAGTTGGTTTAGTAGACAAGCTGGGCGGTTATAATGAAGCTTTAAAAGATTTGCAAAAATTAGTAAGAGAGCGGTCAAAAGGCGATATTAAAGAAGATTTAGATATTGTACATTCGATTGGTGGTTATAATTCATTAAAAGAGGTATTTTCAATGTCTTCATCAATTAAAGATTTATTACCACTTTTACTTGGACAAAACCCATTAGCACAGAAAAGTGTAAATATTCAAACTCAAAGCATGCCTAATTTAATGATGATTGCACCCGAATTTATTTATTCATTAAAGTAAAATATGCCAGAAAATACACATTATATTTGGTTTGCCATTGCTTTTATATTTTTAATTGCAGAAATAAGTTTGCCTAGCTTTTTTTGTGCGGCTTTGGCTTTGGCGGCTTTTATTTGTGCATTTTTAATTTTATTTATTAAACAAATCAGCTTTTTAAATTTAATACTTATTTTTAGCGGTTTAAGTTTATTAATCTTTTTTAGCTTAAGAAAATGGTATTTAAACTTTATAGTAAACAAAAAATCAGAAGTGAAATTTGGCTTTGAATCATTGATTGGCAAAAAAGGCTTAATTACAAAATCAGTTTTAAAAGAAGAATTTGGTTATCTAAAAATCGACGGTGATCAATGGAGAGCTTATTCTGACGAACAACTTATTAAAGAAGGTCAGCAAGCTGAAATTATAAAAGTAGAAGGAAATACTGTCAAAATAAAGTCTGTATGAGATTTGACATAATTACGCTTTTCCCAGAAATCATTGAAAATTATTGTAAATATGGCATTATTGGTCGGGCTTTTGAAAATAAAATTGCCCAATTGTCTTTAATTCAGCTCAGAGACTTTGGAATTGGTAAGTATAAAAAAGTAGATGATGAAATTTTTGGTGGCGGAATTGGTATGTTATTAAAGCCAGAACCTCTTTTTGCCGCTCATCGGTCAATCCCAAAAGAAAAGAACTTTAAAACTATTTTATTAACTCCTTCTGGAGAAACACTAAATCAACCTTTTATTCGTCAAAAACTTTTACCTTGCGATCAATTAATTATTTTTTGCGGTCGTTATGAAGGCTTTGATGAGAGGGTAAAAACTTTGGTTGATTATTCAGTCAGTTTAGGTAATTATGTTTTGAGCGGTGGAGAAATTGGAGCTTTAACCATAATTGACAGCTTAATTAGACTTTTACCCGGTGCTTTGCCCAAAGGTGAACAAGTGCATGGACAAGACAGTTTTTCGGACGAAGAAGGTAAATTAATTGAAGCTCCGCAATATACTCGCCCCGCAGACTTTGAAGGTTTGAAAGTACCAGATATTTTACTAAGCGGTAATCATAAAGCAATCGCAGACTGGAAAGAACAATATTATTCTTTATAAGCCTAAACCCGCCAAGCTATTTTTAAAAAAATTCTCTAATTTACTTTTGTATTCTTCAACTTTGTTTTCCAATTTGCTCTCAATCTCTCTGACTTCGTCATCTTGTAAAATACCATTTACTGTTTCTTTGGAGATAGGTTCAATTATTCTCAATTCACAGCCAGTTTTCATGATTTCCTGCCATTTTTGCGTATAAGAAAGACTTGAATCATTTAATATTGGTGAAATCTTTTCAAAATCATTAGGATACTTTTTATAAAGAATTTCCGCCTCTAAAACTACTTGTTTTGAAACTTCCTCTATTGCCTTTAAAAGGGGAGGATAATTATCAAGTAAGTCTTCAAAATCTTGAGGCTTTTCACCTTTAAATATTAGTTTGCAAACAGATGAAGGATCTCTGTTACTACTCATTGGTTCACCTTTATCAAGTTTAGAAATTACTTTTAATACAAAGTCTTGATCTTCCTTATTTAGAGTCTCTTTAACTTGTTGAAATTGATTTTTCAAACTCGTACTTATATAATTTACTAAGTCTTTAGAAGCTTCTCCCAGCAAAGGTCGTTTAACCATATTGTATACAAATGACTCCCAATCTGTTACGCCACCCTTATAAACTCCCAAAACCTGTTTTTTTCCATCTGGTAAAACAATGTAACTAGGCGACCCAGAAGCTCCTGCTAATAAATTCGGATTAAACTTTCCATCCTCTCTTGGTGGTATTAAAACATTAAGACTGCGTGGTACTCCAGAAATATTTGAAGAAGTAAAGCGAGAATCTGCTATTTTTAAGTTTACTGGATAAACTTTGGTTGTTGATGAATTTAAAGAGAATCCCTCATTATTAACTATTTCTGAGTTTTTATCCATACCTTCGACTTTAATTCTTTGAGGCAACCGTAATAATGGATCATTCCGAACTTCATCATTTCGGTAAGTAGAAATAAAAATTGGTTCTTTATTCTCCAAAACATTGCTGATTTTCTCGTCCTGTAACCATGGGCATTGAGCTATATTACTTTTGCCTTTATTGACAGGGAGGGAGAATGCTATATCTGGAATTCGTTCACCTGATTTCTCTATTGGTATAACTATCGTAGGAGTATCCATCACACTAAAGTTACCATTTTCGTCTTTCTTAATGAGTGTTGTTCCATTCCAAAAACTTCCAACCACATGCTTACTTGTTATTCCAGTATTGCAACTTGAGAGCCAGCCAGTACTAGCATCAACGCTTATTGTATCTTGACTAGTAAAACTAGGGTAACCAAAAATGCCAGGTTCAATACTTTTGTCTTTTTCCGCTTTCTCAGCTATTTCTAAAGTTTTTTGATCTAAAGTTCCGTCTTGTTTTTCTGTTTTGAAAGCTTTCTGAAAAGATTGAGTAGCCTTTTTGGTCGAATCATCAAATACTCCTTTCTTAAAAGAATCTTTTGCTAAAAACCCAAGCTGAACCAATCTTTGCTGAAAGTTTTCTATTTCTTTTATTTCTTTTTCTGAAAATTTGGGTAAATCACCAACGGCTTTAACTGAGCTTGAGTGTCGTCTATTATGCGTCTTTGGACAAACCATAAGCTTATAATTATTGAGTATATAATTTAATTAAAACTTATAAAAATTAAGCTTTGTTTGATATTTGTTAAAGAAAAATTTAAGAAAGTATATTTTCTCAAACTCCGCAATATACTCGCCCCGCAGACTTTGAAGGCCTAAAAGTACCAGATATTTTACTAAGAGGTAATCATAAAGCTATCGCTGACTGGAAAAACAATAACTCTTTCTTTAAGTAAATGAATGAGATGAAGGATTTGAAATAAAATTATTAAAAGTTAAATTATTTTTACAATTTGATTTAGACTATTTGAAATTAATCAGCTTATTAAAAACAATATAAATTTATGCTCAGTAAAAGAATAATTCCTTGCCTAGATGTAAAAGAAGGTCGTGTCGTAAAAGGAGTTAATTTTATAGGCTTAAAAGACGCAGGAGACCCAGTTCAATTAGCCAAGCAATACAATGAATGCGGAGCGGATGAAATTTGCTTTTTGGATATAACTGCCAGCATTGAAGCTAGAAATGCCTTAATCGATGTTATAAGCCGTACAGCTCGTGAAGTATTTATTCCTTTAACTGTTGGTGGCGGAGTCAAAGAGGCTGATGATATAGGTGATTTATTAAGAGCTGGTGCAGATAAAGTAAGTATTAATTCTGGGGCAGTCAAAGATATTTCGGTTATAAAAAAAGGTGCAGAACAATATGGCTCTCAGTGCATTGTAATTGCTATTGATATTAAAAAATCAGGTAATACTCAAACGGGCTGGGAAGTATTTGTGCAAGGTGGAAGAAAAGCGACTGGTCTTGATGCTTTAGGCTGGGCAAAGGAAACTGTTGAGGCTGGAGCGGGCGAAATTTTATTAACTAGCATGGATTCGGATGGCACTAAAAACGGTTATGACTTAGTAATTACTGAATTAATTGCCAATGAAGTTAATGTACCAGTTATTGCTTCTGGTGGGGCGGGAAAATTAGAACATATTATTGATGTTTTTCAACAAACTAAAGCGGAAGCGGCTTTATTAGCCTCATTATTACATTATGGAGAATTAACAATTAGTCAAATCAAAAATGCTTTAAAGCAAAATAATATTCCTGTGCGTAATATAATAAATTAATTGAATCTTGAAATTTTTGTGTTTAATTTATATGTTTGTGATATTATAAATCGACCATTACAAATGCGGACGTAGTTCAGTGGTAGAACATTTCCTTGCCAAGGAAAGGGTCGAGGGTTCGAATCCCTTCGTCCGCTCCAGAAATAAATAATTGAATTAGTTTAGTTTAAAGAATTTTGCTTGAAAAGCTTTTTCTTAAATAATAAAGGGGCAATAGTACCAATTAAAGCTCCTAAAACAGCTAAGCCACAAATTATACTTGTTTGAAACCAATTAATATGCAAATTAATAATCCAACCAAAAGAATTATTATTAACTGTATTTTGTAAAATAGTAGCCAACCAATAACCGCTTGGAATACTGAAAACAATTGCTATGACTGTTATTAATAAACCTTGTATTATCTCAAGAAATATAATTTGCTTATAACTATTACCCAAATAAAAGCTAATTAAATTGAGATAATAATTTTCCTCAATACATGAGACTAAAGTCAATGAAACTGTAAAAATTGAAATAATTAAAGCAATCCAGAAAAATAAATAACTTATTTTAAAAGTTTGATCAAATATTTTGAGAATAGCGGTTTTTAATTGATTATTACCTTGCACTTTTAAATTTTGGATTTCAGGTAATTGAAATAATTTGGCTTTAACTTTTTCGGCTGACTCCTCTGGTGATAAGTATAAAGCTACATTACTAATATTATAATTATTAAAAAATTTGGTATAAATTTCATATTGCATTAATAAATAACCATGTTCACTAGAATAATCTTGGTAAATGCCAGCAATATAAAATTTTTGCATACCTAAAGCGGTTTTTAAATCAATATTATTTCCCGCTTTGAGAGTATGTTTTAAAGCTAAAGTATTAGAAATTAAAATATAATTTGGATTTTGCAAAAGTGTATTTTCTAAATTTGGTATTTGTTCAATAAAATTTGAATTTTGCAAAGTATATTTTAAATTTGAACCAGCAATTATAATTGGTTTATTATTTAATTGAGTTCGATGTTTACCTAAGTAGTCAAACCCTTGAATTTGCGGCCAAGCCTGAATTTGTTTTAATAAATTTGCATTAATATTTTGTTCTGAATTTTGCGGACTAATATAAATATCAGCTTTTAAAGTTTCCTGAATCCAGCTATTCACCGTTTCTCGAAAACTATCAATCATAAAATTAATAGACAAAGTCATGGATAAACCACAAATCAAAGCTCCAGTCGCAATCCATAATCTAATAAAATTGGCTGATAAACGAATACTAAATAATTGCCCAAACCAATTTTGTATTTTACTAATAGTACTTTTAATTATTTCCAAAAATAATCCAGAAATTAAACTAAAACCAATTAAAACAATAAAAGCCATTATAAAACCAAGATATTTATTCGGTATTTTGAATAAGAAATTTTGTACTAAAAGTAATAATAAAAGTATTAAAGAACCACTTAAATAAATAGTTTTTAAATATGAAACTGGAATTTGCTTGAAATTTTTGAATTGAGAACTTTGTAAATTAATTTGTGGAGAAATACCAAATACTGCTCCAACTGCAGCGGGAAAACCACCTAAAATACAAGTAGCCAAACCTAAAATAAAACCACTTAAAATTCCTTGCCAAGACAGAATTAATTTAATACTCTCAACCGAAAAATAAAGTTCATTAACCGTTTTTTGTAAAGTGGCAAGTATTAAACCAGAAAGCCAAATACCTAATAAACAGCCAATTAAACTACCAATTAAACCCAATAAGCCAGCTTCAACCATTAAGACCGTAAATATTTGTTTTTGACTAAAGCCCAAAGTTTTTAAAATACCAATTTCTTTGCTTTTACGCTGGAAAGAAATAAATATAGTTTGAAAAATTAAATAAAAAGAAACCAAAAGGGCAATATAACTTAAAGCTTGCAAATTAAAGCGAAAAGCCTCAGTTAAGCTTTCAACTTGTTTCTTATAATCAGACGGTTCACTAATTTGAAAATTATAATAATTATTTAGTTTTACTTTTAAATCACTTGCCAAAATATTTTTAAAGTCTAAGCTAGTATATTTATTTGGCAAATTTAAAGCTTTTTGCAAGTATTTTATATCGGCTATAACTAAATTTGGATTTGATTGAATAATGCCAATATTTTTTAAATGAATATTTTGATTAACTTTTAATTTAAAATTTTGACTATTAAAAACAATTTCTTCTTCATCTAAAGCGTAAATTGGCTTTAAATTTTCTGGCACAATTAAACCACCAGTATTTTCATCAATTATTTCTTTTAAAGGAAAATCTCTCGTTTTATACTCAAAATCATAGTCTCTAAAGCGATGATCATTTAATAAATCAAGACCCAAAATAGTTATTGGACTTTCGGAGCGAGTATTAAAAGCTTTTATTTCAAGTACTGGTACAAAGTCTAAATAATTTAATCTCTCTATTAATGAATCACTTAGATTTGTGTCTGAAAAATAATTATTACTTATGCTTTGTAGCCTAGCTGTTTGCTTACCCAAAATTAATTTATTACTATAATGAAATTGCTCTAAAATTGATTTATTACTATTGATAATTGAAACAACTAAAGCAACTCCAATGGAAATACTAAAAATAGCCAATAAAATTAATTTAAAGTTTAATCTCCAGCTAGGAAATATTAATAAACGACTTGCTTGAACTATATTCACTTTTTATAATCTAAACCACTTTATAAACACTATATCTACCAGCTTTACTAATAAGACCCGAGTTGTAAATATTCGGATACAAATCTCTTAATTTATTTAAATTATCTTGTTCTACAATTATTAAAACTTTTTGTGGTGAATCTGGTTTATATACAAAATCACTAAATTCATGCAATTGCTTATAATTCTTTTCAAAGTTTTTTTCTTTATTAGTTAAAACTTGTTTTATCAAAGTAGCTTGCATATAAAAATACCAAGAATAAGGTGCATTATCATGGAAAAAGAAAATATTATAATCTTTAAAATCTTTTACTTTGCCTTTCATATCTAAAATAATTTGCTTTGTAGATTTATACTCGCCAATTGACTTTGATAATGGTCCATACCAATAAGATATGAAAATTGGTATACCCAAAAAGCTAATGAATAAAAATAAGTGAATTTGTTTAGAAAGAGAATATTTTTTATAAATATAAATTAACAAACTGATCAAAATAAAAAAACCAATAATACTTACTTCTTTTATGATTAGTGAAATCACATAATGCTTACTATTACTATATATAAATAAACCAGTTCCAATTACCAAAATCGCTATAATCACCAAAGTTAAACTATTTTTCATATTAAAAAGTAATTCAACAAAAAAGTTTTTCTTAATATTATTTATTTCAACTTCTTTGAGAGTATTAATTTTATGCAAAAATAAACTAATTGTTCTGGCACAAATAATACTAAGAGCTGGCAAACTCGATAATATATAAGTCATTAAAATTGATTTGGCAAAAGTAAAAAATAATGGCGTAAAAATAAACCAACTCAATAAAAAAGCTAATGAATTAAACTGTCTAGATTTGTAATTAATTATATTTTTAAAGTTTTGTCGAAAAAAAGGAAATAAAACTAAACTCCAAGGCATAAAAGCTCCAATTGTAAAAATCCAAGACATTCCTTTTGGCTGATGATGAGCACTACCATAACGATCCCCATAGTCTGGTTTTAAATATCTATTCCAATGTTCATCAATAAAAAAGTATTTGTAAAAATCTGGATTATGTTCTTGAGCCGCTGAATACCAAGGATAAGCCACAAAAAAACCAATTCCAAAAACCAAAAACCAATTTGTCAAAATTAAATCTTTTAACTTTTTAGTCAAAACTGCGTATAAAAATAAACTGCCTAAAATTAAAACCAAAGATAAAGGCCCTCGATTTAACATTCCAAAGCCAAAAATCAAGCCAAAAATTAATTCCCAAAAACTTTTTTTCCAAAATTCTTTTTTGTTTTTTTCAATATTTAAATAAACCCATAAGCCAGCCGTAGTGGTAAAACAAACCCACATATCCAAATCAACCGTGCCAGCCTGAATGAAAAACCAAATACTTGAATATAAAATTAAAGGTGAAATTAAAGCTGTTCTTTTATCATAAAACTTACGAGCAATCAAATAAGTGAAAATTAAAACTAAAACCGAAGCAATAAAATTAGGCAAACGAGCCGTAAATTCATTAGCAAAACCAAATAATTTATAACAAAAAGCAATAAACCAAAACGAAAAAGGTGGCTTTGCCAAAAAAGGCTCATGCAAAGCGGGCATCTTTAAAGTTATCCAGTCATTTTGTAAAAGAATTTCTTGGGCAATTCCCGCATAACGAGTCTCAGTCGTGTCAAATAAAGGTGACCAATTAAGTGAAATCAGCCTTAAAAATAAAACCAAAAATAAAGAAGCCAAACATAATAGTAAAAACTTCTTTTTTTTTCTTCTTTCAGGATTCACTTCTTAGTTAATTGCTAAAGCTTTGGTCGGATCAATTTGAAAAGATGGCCCCATCGTGGAACTTAAATAAACTGAAACAAAATAAACGCCCTTGGCGGCAGAAGGTTTAATTTTTTGTAAAGTTTCAATGGCGGCTTTCAAATTAGAACTTAATTGTTCTAGCGTAAAAGATAATTTGCCTAAAGGAATTTGGACAATTGCTCCGTCTTTTTCGGCTCTAAAACTAACTTGAGTTCCCATTTTAATATTTTTAACGGCTTCCCCAATTTCATTAGTTACAGTTCCATCTTTCGGGTTAGGCATTAAACCTTTAGGCCCTAAAATACGACCGAGTTTGCTCATTTCTTTCATCATATCTGGCGAAGCAAGCAATTTATCAAAGTTAATATTTCCAGCTTCAATTTCTTTAATTAAATCTTGATCGCCTACTAAATCAGCTCCACTTTGCTTGGCGGCTTTAGCATTATCACCTTGGGTAATTACAGCTACTCTTACTTTTTTGCCAGTGCCCGCAGGTAAACTAACTGTACTTCTTACTTGTTGATCAGCTTGCTTGGTATCAATTCCTAATTGCACGGACAATTCAACGCTTTGGTCAAATTTGGTTGTCATCGCAGATTTGATTAATTCAAAAGCTTTATCAATTGGTACTTTTTTATTAGCCCATTCTAAAGTCAATTCTTTAATTTTTTGTTGTCTTTTGGAATTTTTTTTGTGAGACATTTTCTTACCTTTTTATGATTTTTTAGTTGTAAAAGTTAAACTTCAATTGTTACGCCCATATTACGAGCAGTTCCAGCAATAATTTGCATGGCTTCTTCAATGTCATTAGCATTTAAATCAGATAATTTTTCTTCAGCTATTTTTTTAAGTTGAGCTTTAGTTAAAATGCCGATCTTAACTCGATTTGGAGTTGGTGAACCTTTTGTTAAACCGAGTGCTTCTTTAATTAAAACTGAAGCAGGTGGCTTTTTAATTATAAAAGTGAAAGAACGATCTTTTAAATTTACTAATATTTCTACTGGAAAAACTCTACCAGCGGTTTCATTGGCGGTTCTGGAATTAAATTCTTTGCAGAAATTCATGATATTAACGCCAGCCTGCCCTAAAGCTGGTCCAATCGGTGGAGACGGATTAGCTTGTCCAGCTGGAATTTGTAATTTTATCTTTTTGAATTGCAGTCCGCCCGCAACTGGAGCACCTTTTTTATCTGCTGTTTTACCTTTAGACACGATTTAATATTAGTTTTTGATATTATTTAAGATAAACAGAATAGCAAATTATTTTTTATTAAGTAAAGTAATCTTGAATTTTTAAACAATATTAAAAACCTTAAACTTTTTTTATATTCACTTGGTCAGATTTTTAGAAATAATATCAACCAACCAACTAGACGGAATATATTTACACAAAAGATGAAAAAGTCCAGTTTTTTGCCCAATTGGCCATTCAGAATAAGCTTTTAATTTATTTTGTCTCTTTAGATTAATTAATTTTATTATTAACGCAGAAACCTCTTCCAAATTATTTTGGCTAGTAAAAAAATCGCCTTTTGCCTCTGGAATTTGACCGAATTTTATAGATGATTCACGGAAAGATGTTTTATAAGGTCCTGGATGAATACTCGCAACTGACAATTTATTTTCGATATTTTCGCAAGCAATACTCATACTAAAACGATCTAAAGCCGCTTTGCTAGCTGAATAAGCCATCATGGAAGGAAGCCCTACAAAACTAGCGACAGAGCTAATATTAATTAGTAAACTACCATCAGTTGAGCTTTGTAATAGCGGAAACATTTTTTGAGTTAAATGAACAATCGAGAAAAAATTAGTCTCAAATTGTTTATGAATTTCTTCTAATGGTAAAGATTCAAATCGCCCAACCAATCCATAACCAACATTATTAATTAAAATATCTAGTTTTTTATTATCAGCCGAAATCCTTTCAAATGCTGAATTAATATCTAAAGAATCTAAAACATTTAATTTTAAAACTTTTATATTTGTGAATTCATGGCTTAATTCAATTAATTTTTCGGCTGTGTTTAAATCCCTGACGCCTGCATAAATATTAAAACCTTGCTTGGCAAGCTCCTTAGCAAAAACAAAGCCGAAACCTCTGCTAGCTCCTGTAATTAAAATATTAATTAATTCATTATTTGTTTTATTCATGATTTGTTTATTACGATAAGTATTTTTAATTTAGCTTAACCAATAATTTTTATTCTCTGTTCATCTCCTTCACCAATAATTTCAGACTGAAAACCATTTCTAAGCAATAAATCTGTTTGAGCAGACCTAACCGAAGCCTTACGGGGAGCTAATTCAATTGGTTTATTAATCACTCTCAAAGATTCAATGGCTTTCATAACTTCTTCTAAGCCCATTTGTAAATCTATATCACTTTTCAATTCGGTCTCATTTTCGGTTTTCATAATTCCCGCTATAATTCCTTTTAATTCATGAAAATTATTGTTTTGAATAGTCTCTAATTGAATATTTAATAAATTAGCTAATTTTCTAATTTTCGCTCTGGGCTGGGCATAATCTTCCAAAGCAATTACTAAATCAGCTTCATCAACAGTGTCTACCAAAACCGCTGGTAAATTTAAAGCTTTTATGACCATATAAATTTGATTATGACTAACCGCATACGGATAAATATGTAAAGGTTTTTGAGTATTATATTTTGATTCATATATTTGCCCAGAGGCTTTATTCGGCTCGGTATTAATTTGATTATTAAACAAAGAATTATTAATATTTAAATTAGATTTTTTATTATTATCTTCAATATGACTATGTCTTAATTCGCTCCGCAAAGGAGTTCCGCCCCTTAATATTTGATCAACTGCTTCATTGACATTTTTATGAACGACTACCGAATTTTGCGAAATAATTTCAATGACAATTTCAAAAGTGGCATCTTTGCATCTTTCCAAAATACTTTTCTGAGTTTTGCGTCTTTTGGCTTCTTCGTCGCTTAAGGTTACAGCTTGTGAGCCTCCAACCAAAATTGATAAAGAAGGATTTTGCACAATACTTTCTAAATCTCTGCCATGTGCAGTTGCTACTAAAATAACCCCTCTCTCGGCAATAGTTTGGGCGGCTAAAGCTTCTTCTGGTGTGCTAATTTCATCAACAACAATTACTTCAGGAGTATGATTTTCAACGGCCTCAATCATAACTTTATGTTGTTCTAAAGAATCAATAACTGGCATTCTGCGAGCTTTTCCGATAGATGGATGTGGAATATCACCATCTCCGCCAATTTCATTAGAAGTGTCAATAATAATTACTCTTTTTTTTAAATCATCTGCAAATATTTGAGCAATTTCACGCAATTTGGTTGTTTTACCACAGCCGGGTGGTCCTAAAAGTAAAATTGATTTGTTTTTTTGCAATAAATCTTTAATTAATTCAACTGTTCCGCTAAGCGTGCGTCCAACCCTACAAGTTAGCCCAATAATTTCGCTTTTGCGGTTTCTAATACCCGATATACGATGCAAAGTACTTTCAATGCCAGCCCTATTTTCCGATGAAAAACCACCAACATTATGGCAAATGAAATCAATTTCTTCTCTAGAAACAACTTCATCCAAAAAGATTGAGCTTCCTTTTGTAAAACGAATTTCTGGGTAACGGCCTAAATCTAAAACAACTTCAAGTAAAATACTTTGTTTATTTTCAGCCGATATAATTTGTTTTATTCTGTTAGGTAAAAGCTGAAGTAAAAGCTCAAGCTCATCAGAATTAGAATTTAGATTAGGATTGGGCAATTTTCAAGATTTTATAGATTTGTTTAATTAATTTTATAATGAATTTTGCCTAATAGGCTTTTAGTAATATTTTTAATTCAAATCTTTCATGAGCTGACATTATTTAAGTTTTTATTCGGTTTAGCAAACAGTTGAAAATACAAACTTTTAATTGTTAAGATAAACAACTATGGCAAAAGAACAAATCTCAAACTTTGAAACACAGCTTTTTAAGGCAGCGGATAAACTTCGCAAAAATATTGATGCGGCTGAATACAAAAATGTAGCTCTGGGATTGATTTTTCTTAAATATATTTCTGAAAGTTTTCAAGAATTGTATGAAAAACTAACTCGAGATGAATTTTCTGATGCAGAAGATAGAGACGAATATAAAGCAGAAAATATCTTTTTTGTACCAGAACAAGCCCGCTGGAAAAATATGCAAGCCAAAGCAAAATTGCCAACTATCGGACAAGAACTTGATGACGCTATGGAAGCTATAGAAAAAGAAAATCCAGAACTCAAAAATGTATTGCCGAAAGTATTTGGAAAGCCAAACCTAGATAAAGCTTCACTGGGTCAGCTAATTGATTTAATTTCTAATACAGAGCTTAAGGCCACAAGTGAAAACTCAAAAGATCTTTTTGGTCGTGTTTATGAGTATTTTTTGGGTGAATTTGCTAATGCCGAAGGCAAAAAAGGCGGACAATTTTATACTCCAAAATCTATTGTAAAACTAATGGTTGAAATGATAGAACCCTATAAAGGGCGAGTTTATGATCCAGCCTGTGGCAGTGGTGGTATGTTTGTAATGAGTGAAAAGTTTGTCGAAGAACATCAAGGAAATATCAAAGACATTACAATTTATGGGCAAGAATCTAATCAAACAACTTGGAAATTATCCAAAATGAATCTTGCTATTCGTAATATTAACTCTCAATTTGTGGCTTGGAATACGGAAGGAAGTTTTTTAAAAAATGCTTTTCCAGACCTGAAAGCTGATTATATACTTGCAAATCCTCCATTTAATCAATCTGACTGGGGACAAGAAATTTTACAAGATGATGCAAGATGGAAATATGGCGTGCCACCAAGTGGTAATGCAAACTTTGCTTGGATGCAACATATGCTCTATCATTTATCACCAAATGGAGTAATGGCAACAGTTCTTGCAAATGGTTCTCTTAGCTCTAATACTTCGGGGGAAGGTGAAATCCGCAAAAATCTGATACAAAATGACTTAGTAGAATGTATCGTCGCATTACCAAAACAACTTTTTTATAATACGGGAATTCCCGCTTGTATTTGGTTTTTACGCAGAGAAAGAAAAACAAGAAAGAATGAGATTCTCTTTATAGACGCTTCGGAAATGGGATTTTTGAAAGATCGTGTCCATCGAGAATTTACCGATCAAGACATGAATAAAATCTCTGAAACATATCATAATTGGAGAAAAGCCCCTGATAAATACGAAGATATAAAAGGTTTTTGTAAATCTGCCTCTCGTGAAGAAGTAGAAAAACATGGTTTTGTGCTAACTCCGGGGCGTTATGTCGGAATTACTGATGCAATAGATGATGGAATTCCTTTTGAAGAGAAAATGGAAAAATTAACAAATACACTAAAAGAACAATTTGCCAAAGAAGAAATAATGAATACCGAAATCAAAAAACAACTAGCAAAAATTGGGTTTAGTATTTGAATAATAATAGGAGAATATATGGGATATAAAATCAAATGGCATCAAAAGTTTGAAAATTTAGAGCGTGCTTTCTTAAGATTGACAGAAGCAATTGATAGAATAAAACAAAATATGCAGGATAACTTATTAGTAGCAGGTTTTATTCAAACTTATGAATTTACTTTGGAATTAGCTTGGAAAACATTAAAAGATTATTTGGAAGAGCAAGGTTTTATTGAGATAGAAAGCCCTAAAAAAGTATTGAGAACAGCTTTTAAAGAAGGTTTTATAAAAGATTGTGAATTGTGGCTTAAAGCAGTTGATGATAGAAATTTAACATCGCATATTTATAATGAAGAAATTGCAAAACAGGTTATTACAGATATTTTAGAAAAATATTATTTTATTATTCAAGATCTGTACTTTATTTTGAAGGAAAATAAAAATGATGAATGATTTTGGTTTTACGCATGAAATAAATGAAAAAATATTACAAATATTAAAAAAGTATCAAGCAATAAAAAAAGCTGTAATCTTTGGATCAAGGGCAAAAAATACTTTTACAATAGGTTCAGATGTTGATTTGGCAATTTGGCAAGGGCAAGATGAAAAGTTAGATAATAATGTAATTGCAGAATTAAAATCAGATTTTGAAGAATCAAATTTGCCATATTTTTTTGATGTGCTGGATTATAAAAAAATTTCAAACGAAAAATTAAAAAAAGAAATAGATAATTATGGGAAGATTTTTTATTTGAAAGACTGGCTAGAAACGACTTTAGGGGAGGTTGGGAAATTAGCTAGAGGAAAATCAAAACATAGACCAAGATGGGCACCTCATTTATTTGGAGGTAAATATCCTTTTATCCAAACAGGTGAAATTAAATCAGCTAGAAAATATATCAACTCCTTTGAAAACACCTATTCTGAAGCAGGATTAGCTCAAAGCAAATTGTGGGCGAAAGATACCTTATGTATAACCATTGCCGCAAATATCGCAGAAATTGCTATTCTCAGTTTTCCTTCTTGTTTTCCAGATAGTATTTTAGGTTTTTTGCCAGATAAAGAAAAGTGTGATTTAGATTTTATTTATTATAATTTTTCAATGGTTCAAAAAGAGCTAAGACAAATTGCCATCGGTTCTGTACAAGATAATATTAATTTAGGCACTTTTGAATCTTTAAAATTCCTCCTCCCTCCTCTCCCCGAGCAAATCGCCATCGCCTCTGTACTTTCCGCTTTTGATGATAAAATTGAGCTACTGAGAGAGCAAAACAAGACATTGGAAGAGATGGGGCAGGTGATTTTTGCGGAGATGTGTTTACCCCCTAACCCCCTCATAGGGATGTGTTTACCCCCTAACCCCCTCGTAGGGGGAACAGAACAGGTTATTTCTAAAGAGATGTGTTTACCCCCTAACCCCCTCATAGGGGGAACAGAAGAAGATAATTCCCTCAAAGAAGAGATAGAACAAGACAAAAAATATGAAAACTGGAAACTTAATCTGAGCCAAGAAGAAGTCAAGGAAAAAGGCTTAATTTGGGATGGAAAACATTTTCCTTATAATCCAAATAATCTAGAAAAAGCAAAAATGATGAGGAGAAATCCCACCCAGGCAGAAAAAAAATTGTGGGATGAATTCTTGAGCAGGCATGATTATAAGTTTTATAGGCAAAGACCAATAGACCATTTTATTGCGGATTTTTATTGTTCCAAAGCAGACTTAATCATAGAAGTAGATGGAGATGTTCATCTTTCGGATGCATCAAAAGAATATGACAGAATGAGAACAGAGCTATTCAACACATACGGATTAAAGGTAATAAGGTTCAGTAATGAAGAAGTGATAAACAGCTTTAAAAATGTTTGCCAGAAAATAAACGAATACCTAAAACCTTTTAATCTACAAAAAGCCCCGTTTCAAGAGGTTGAGATTGTTCAAAATTTCCCCGAGAAGGAGTTGGAGATTGTTCAAGCTCCCCCTATGAGGGGGCTGGGGGGTAATTCACCAGAAGGCTGGCGAGTTGGCAAGTTGGGGGAGGTTGGACAAATTGTTTGCGGAAAAACACCATCAAAAGATAATCAAGAATATTTTGGCGGAGAAATTCCATTTATCAAAATTCCAGATATGCATGGACAAGTATTTATTGTAAAAACAGAAGATTCTTTGACAGAACTTGGAGCAAATACACAAAAAAATAAATTTATACCAAAAAATTCAATTTGTGTAAGTTGCATTGCAACAGTTGGTTTAGTTTCAATTACAAGTAAAGATTCTCAAACAAATCAGCAAATAAATTCAATTGTTCCAAATGATGAAAAATATCTTGGCTACTTATATTTTGTGCTCACAAATATGAAAAGTGATTTATTAGCTATTGGAAGTGGCGGATCAGCAACTTTAAATATCAACACTTCTACATTTTCAAACATAGAAATTATAATACCAAACGAAGGAATACTAGAAAACTTTCATGACGCAACCAACCCAATTTTTACAAAAATTTTAGATAACTTATACCAAATCCAATCCCTTGCTCGTAGTCGTGATGAGCTTTTACCACGGTTGATGCTGGGTGAGGTTCAGGTGTCTAAACCATGATTAATAGGATTTAAAGATTAACATGATTGATAAAATAAAAATCAAGAAAATCCTTTAATCAAGTAAATCAAGGTTCAGACAATTATGCAACATGAAGAATTAACAAGAAAAATTATAGGTTGTGCGATGAAAGTGCATTCAACATTAGGAAATGGTTTTCAGGAAGTTATTTATCAACGCTCCTTGGCGATTGAAATGGAATTAAATAACTTGAGCTTTGAGCGAGAAAAAGAGATGGATATTTTTTATAGAGAACGCAAAGTGGGACAAAGAAGAGTTGATTTTTTTGTTGAAAAACTTGTAATGGTTGAATTAAAAGCAATAATAACACTAGAAGATGTTCACTTGGCACAAGCAATGAATTATCTAGAAGCTTACAGTGTAGAGATTGGGTTATTAGTTAATTTTGGAGGAAAAAGCCTTCAATTTAAACGAGTACATCATAAAGTCTGAACCATGATTAATAGGATTTAAAAATTAACATGATTGATAAAATAAAAATCAAGAAAATCCTTTAATCAAGTAAATCAAGGTTCAGACAATTAAACACTATGCCCTTATTAAACGAATCCCACATTGAGCAAAACTTGATAGAATTGCTTGTGTCTCAAGGTTATCAGTATTTCTATGGTCCAGATATTGCACCGTATTCAACCAATCCACAAAGAGAAAGATTTGATAGTGTTATTTTAGAAAGTCATCTTAAACAATCTTTAAAAAAACTCAATCCAGATATTCCCGAATCGGCACGGCACGAAGCATATCAACATATTATTAATCTGGGTTCACAAGACCTCATGGCAAATAATGAAAAGTTTCACAATTTTTTGACTGATGGCATTACTGTTGAATATTTCAAAGACGGAAACACCAAAGGAATCAATGTAAAACTGATTGATCTGGAAAATATCGCCAACAATAGTTTTTGGGTAGTGAATCAATTTGTCATAAAAGAAAATAATAATGAAAAAAGACTTGATGTGGTGATTTTTGTAAACGGACTTCCTCTGGTGATTGCAGAACTAAAAAGTGCCACCGATGAAAAAGCCACATTAGACAAAGCTTTTACGCAAATTCAAAACTACAAAAAAGCTATACCGAGTATTTTTTATTATAATTCACTGTGTATTATTTCTGATGGAATTGATGCTAAAGTTTCTTCGCTTTCAGCTCCATTTAGTCGTTATCTTGCTTGGAAATCTCCAGAGAAAAAAGAAAATGGAATCTTACCAGAAATGCAAATAATGGCTGAAAAAATGCTTGATAAAGAAGTTTTGCTTCGTTTGATTAGATACAATACCGTTTTTGAACAAGAAGAAAAAAAAGATCAAAAAACAGGACTTTTATCTGTTTTAAAAGTTAAAAAGGTTGCAGTTTATCATCAATATTATGCCGTAGAAAAAGCCATACAAGAAACTCTTCGTTCTGTAAATCCCTCTTTAGGAGATAGAAAAATTGGTATAGTATGGCATACCCAAGGTTCAGGAAAATCACTCTCTATGGTTTTTTATACTGGGCAAATAGTCATTCAGCCAAGCATGAAAAATCCAACTATTGTAATTTTGACTGATAGAAATGATCTTGATGATCAACTTTTTGCCACTTTTGGAAATTGCAAACAATTACTCAGGCAAACTCCCGTCCAAGCCGAAAATAGAGAACACTTAAAAGAACTTCTCAAAGTTTCAGGTGGCGGAATTGTTTTTACGACTATTCAAAAATTCTCTCCCAGTGAAGGAAATATCTATCAAACACTTTCTGAAAGATCAAATATTGTCGTAGTCGCCGATGAAGCACACCGCAGTCAGTACGGATTTAAAGGTAAAGTTATTGAAACAGAAAACGGATCAGAAATCAGATATGGAAATGCCAAATATCTTAGAGATGCTTTACCACAAGCTTCATTTATCGGTTTTACTGGTACTCCAATCGAAAAAGAAGACAGATCAACCAGAAATGTTTTTGGTGATGAAATCGATATTTATGACATTAAACAAGCTGTAGATGATGGTGCAACAGTACCGATTAATTATGAAAGCCGACTGGTAAAAATCAGACTTAATCAAGAAATAGTAAATAAAATTGATTATGCCATAGACGAAATAATAGGAGCTACCGAAGAACAAAAAGAAAAAGCCAAAAAGAAAAATGCTCAAATTGATGCAATAGTCGGTAATCCAGACAGATTAAAAGATATTGCAAAAGATATTGTAGAGCATTTTGAAGCCAGACAAAAATCGTTTGAAGGAAAAGCAATGACCGTTTGTATGACTAGACAAATTGCGGTTAATCTGTATTCTGAAATTATTAATCTTCGCCCAGACTGGCATAATAATGAACTTATGAAAGGTGTAATCAAAATCGTAATGACTTCTAGTAGCGATGATCCCGAAAGTTTTCAATCTCACCATACAAGCAAAGAAGATCGCAAAAAACTTGCTCACAGACTAAAAGATATAAACGATTCTCTCCAGATGGTTCTTGTGCAATCAATGTGGCTGACGGGTTTTGATATTCCATGCTTGCATACTATGTATATTGATAAAAAAATGCAAGGTGCAAATCTAATGCAAGCAATTGCAAGGGTTAATCGTGTGTATAAAGATAAACCAGGTGGATTAATTGTTGATTATATCGGTATTGGACAAGATTTAAGAAATGCAATGAGTGTTTATATTCAAAGTGGCGGAGAAGGTGAAGCTGTCTTAGATATTGCAGAAATTATAGCTGGCATGAAAACAAAATTTGAAATTGTTGATCAAATGTTTCATGGTTTTGATTACAAACAATATTTTAAAGCTAAAAATACTGACAAACTGAAAATTCTTTTAGGTAGTACTAACTTTATCTTGCAAAATGAAGAATTGAAAAACAGATTTTTGGCGGAAATAACTGCACTTTCTAAGCTTTTTGCCATGGCAGTTCCAAGCACTGAATCAGAACAAATAAGAGATGAAATTGCATTTTTTCAAGCCATTAAAGCTCGTATCAATAAATTTATTCCAAGTGGCTATAAATCAGACAAACAAGTAGAAACAGCGATTAGGCAAATTGTTGATGAAGCTTTGGCAAGTGATGGAGTGATAAATATTTTTGAAGCCGCTGGAATTAAAACACCAACACTAGATATTTTATCGGAAGAATTTTTATTAGAAGTCAAAAATATGGAGCAAAAAAATCTTGCTTTTGAACTTCTAAGAAAATTAATCCATGATGAAGTGAAAGTCAGAAAAACTAAAAATATAGTGCAAGCAAAAAAGTTTTCTGAAATGCTCCAAAATGTAATCAAAAAATATCACAATAATCAAATCGATACAGCTCAAGTAATACAAGAACTTTCAGATATTGCTCGTAAAATGAAATTAGAAAATAAGAAAGCCGAAGAAATTGGACTCTCTCAAGAAGAATATGCTTTTTATTCGGTGCTAGCACAAAATGATTCAACAAAGTTTTTAGAAGATTACAAAATGAAAGAATTGATTCATGTAATTGTTGATATTGTCAGGAAAAATGCCACTATTGATTGGGAGAAAATGGAAAATAAAAGAGCAGAATTAAGATTAGCTGTAAAGAAAGCATTAATGAAATACGGCTATCCACCAGATCTTGCAAGAATAGAAGCAGACAAGGTACTTGAACAAAGCGAATTACTGGCAAGTGAATTAATAAAAAAATAATCGATTTTAAAGAATTATCAAAATTAAAAACAGTAATTTCAAAATTGCTACATGAGTTAAGTAATTTTCTTTATAATTATTTTCTCAAGGATTATAGAAATAGTTTTAAATAAAATGCAAGAATTCAAAATAACTGGCATTGGGATTGATACACGGACTGATAATCCTTTAATTATATTGCATAGCTTAGAGTCAGATTTAATTTTGCCAATTTGGATTGGAAGACTAGAAGCCCACTCAATTGCAATTGCTTTACAAGAAGAAAAAGTCGAAAGACCTTTAACACATGATTTAATAATTAACTGTTTAGAGAAATTCGGCTTTAAGCTTGACAGAACAATTATTCATTCAGTTATAGATAGTATTTTTTATGCAGATTTAGTTTTTAAAAATTTGATAACTGGTGAAGAAATTTTATTAGATGCCAGACCTAGTGATTGTATTGCTTTGGCAGTCAGGGCAAACTGCTCGGTATTGGTAAGTGCTTTGGTTATAGAAGAAAGCTGTATACCCGCCATCATTCAAATTGAAGATCCTAATGAGTCAGAAAATGATAAAACTGAAACTAAAAAAGAAAAAGAAGCCTTTCAAAGATTTTTGGATAATGTGAAAGCTTCTGACTTTAAATTATCTTCAGACGGAAAAGAAAATTGAATTTTAGCTTTAAGCTTAATTTGCTTTTGTAATTTTTTAACTTGTATGTTAATTTTATTATCTTTGATAAATTTATTGAGCTTACTAAAAAACGCATTATGGCTAAGAAAAAAACCGATCGCATAGTCATCAAATTAGTAGATAAAGAAGCAGGAGCTGATGGTAATTCTTTTCCACCTTCAATCTACTGGACAGAAAAAAATAAAAAAAATACTACAAGCAAATTAAAACTTAAAAAGTATAATCGCTATAAAAAAGCTTATACAGAGCATACTGAAACTAAGTAATTATTTCATACAATGAGCGAAAAAATACTAGTTATAGACGATGATCCGTCTATCGTTGAATTGATCAGAGTTAATCTCGAAATTCAGGGCTATAAAGTCATTGTGGCTGAAGATGCTATTAAAGGTATTGCCTTAAGCAATCAAGAAAGTCCAGACTTGATTATATTAGATATTATGCTTCCCAAAATGGATGGTTTTACCGCTTGCCAACAACTGAGAGCGGATAAACGGAATAAAAATATGCCCATTTTAATGCTAACCGCTATGTCAAGAGTTGATGACAAAATTACTGGTTTTGATGCTGGAACTGATGATTATTTAACTAAACCTTTTGAAGTTGGAGAATTATTAGCCAGAGTAAAAGCCCTTTTGAGGCGGATTCAAAGAGATAAAAAAGAAGAACTTAATCTTGATTTGTCAAATGAAATATTGCATTCTGGCGATATAACTTTAATACCAGAAAGCCGTGAGGCTCAATTGGGAAACAAAGTATTAAGATTTACACCCATTGAATTTGAGATATTACATTGCTTAATGCAAAATTTGGGTAAAACGGTTTCACCACAGCAACTTTTGCATGATATTTGGGGTTATTCACCTGATGATGATATTGAAACAATTAGAGTTCATATTAGGCATTTAAGACAAAGAATTGAAAGCGAAGAAGCAATTGCTGAAGCTGAAAATGGAAAAGTAAAGAAATATATTCGTACAATTTATGGAAAAGGTTATCAGTTAGTACCTGAAGGATTTTTAGATGATTGATCTTATTCCTTCTATTGATATTTTAGATGGGCGAGTAGTTCGCTTGTCAAAAGGTGATTATACAAAAGTAACTGATTATGGTTCACCGCTTGAATGGTCTAAATACTGGATTGATGAGGGTGTTTCACGAATTCATGTTGTAGACTTAGATGGGGCAAAAGAAGGCAAATTAGTCAATTTAAAAACTTTAGATGAAATTTTATCTAGTGGTTTACAAGTACAATTTGGCGGCGGAATCAGGTCTTGGGAAAGCTTAGAACAATTATTTGAATTAGGAGTTCGATTAGCAATTTTGGGTACAGCCGCTGTTAAAGAGCCAGATTTGATGATTAGAGCTTTAAATACTTACACAAATCGAATAATTTTAGCTTTGGATGCACAAAATGGAAAAGTATCTGTTGAAGGTTGGCTAGAAGAAAGTGAATTAACAACTGAAGAACTATTGAGTAAATTAAGTAAATTTGGTTTATCTCGTTTTATTTATACAGACATAAGTAAAGATGGTCTGCTTCAAGGTCCAGACTTAACGGGTGCAATAAAGTTATGTAAAGCTTTTCCGCAAATGAAATGTATTCTTTCGGGTGGTATTTCTTCCTTAAATGATTTGAGATCAGTTAGAAATCAGATTTCTGAGACACCTAATTTAGAGGGAATAATTTCGGGCAAAGCTCTTTATGAAAAGATTTTCTCTTTCAAGGAAGCTCAATCAATTTTAAGTTTTTAGTTTTAGAAAATATTCCATTTTGTTTTGAACTATGTTTGCTTGTTTTTAGTTCTTAGTGGCTTTAATGAAAAAATAATCATCAATTTCAGTTATTTCACAATTTGAAAAACCTAAACTTTCTAACTTAATTTTCAAGTCCTTTCTTTTTTTTGATTCATTATCTTCCATCAACCCACGCCCTTTACGATTTGAATTTCTTCGTCAGTCAATCCGTACAAATCATAAACTAATTTATCTATTGCTTTGTCAATATCATCTATTTGTGGTTGTAGTATTCTTTGTATTTGATATTCGCTTGCGGTTTTCTTTTGTTCATTGAGAGCTAGTATGTCATCTACTAATTTTATTATTTGATCGTGAGTTTGTTTATCTTCTGAATATTTAATTGGTAAATTTGCTACATTGTATTTTTTTACTTCTGCAAGTGCTTCCCCTTTCTCTGGATTTAGTGTTTGATAATACCAATTCATTAATTTTGAATTTATTAATCCTAAAAAATATTTAGTACTATTTTCGTATTCTGTTTTTGGAACAAGAACATGCATATTTTTTAAACATAAATATTGATTTTCATCTATTGTTGCAATAAGACTATCGCCTGTTTGTCTCATGAAAATTTTATATTCAATATCCCATTTCACCTTTGCTCTTGGTGCTGCAAGCCATTCTCCATATTTTATATAACGGATTCTTTGAGGATTAATAACATATCTATTAATGTCCCGCCCCATAAGAAATTTTCGATGATATTTTGTTTCCTTTTTGTCATTATCGTAAACTCTATTCTTTAACATTTCATTTGTTTGTTTTGGGTTTCCTTTACCTACTTCATAAGGAACAATTCCAGCATTAATTATAAAAAATTCTTCTAAAAGTTTAGTATTATGTGCAATTTTTTTAAAAAGGCTTTTATCGTTTTTGCTCTGGAAAATATTTACAACATCTCCATTTAAATTAATCCATTCATCTTGATCATGAACTATTACATTGTGTTTATCATTCAAAAGAGATTTTCCTTTATCAATAGTTAAAACTTTGACAATATTCTTTTCTGGCTTACATTTTGTGAAAACTATAATTTCAGTATCAACCGTAACTTTAGGAAATACAGCCTGCTTGAAATGAACTATCTCTGCTACCTTTGTATTTTCAAAGATGTATTTTCTTAAATTTTTCTGAAGAAGGTTTGTAAGCCATGGATTAGGAATAATCATGCCAAATTGTCCATTAGTTCTCAATAATTTAAAAACGGACTGTTCTAAAAAAATTAAATAACTATCTAATTGATAATTTTGATTTGTAAATTTGTGTAATAAATATTGTTTTACTTCATCAGAAAAGCTTGCACCATAAGGCGGATTACCAATAACAGCATCAAAACCGTCCGAACCTTGATTTTCTTGATTAGAAGATTTCCCTGATTTTGTTTCTTTATTAATCTTGCTAATCTTTAAATCAGGTGAATCTTGGTTCAGACTTTTATTAAATACCTGCGGAAACTCCCTTTCCCAATTAAAAGGATTTATTTTTCTTTGTTCGTCTTCATTCCACTTATTAAAACCAAGTTCATATTTTGCAAAATCGCTACTAATCAAAGAATTCCCGCATTTAATATTATTTTTTAAAGTAGGCAAAGCTTGTGTTTTGAATAAAGCTAATTGATTTCTCAAACTATGTTGAGTTTCCCCTTCCAAACACTTTAAACACAAGCTAAGTTTAGTAACATTTATAGCTTGTTCATCAATATCTACTCCAAAAATATTATTAAGTAGTATTTGTTTTTTTAATTTTATAGTTAATCTTGGTTTACCTTCCACAAAATCAATATTATCTTTTTGCTCTTTGAGACTGGCTTTCTTATAGTATTTTAAATGCCAATCCAACAAATATTCATATACTCCAATTAAAAAACTACCACTTCCGCAAGCTGGATCAAGTATTTTTATTTTACTAATTTCTTCGGGAGTAATTTTGTTTTTAGTCGAAACTCCCCTTGTTAAGGGGGCTGGGGGGTACTTCAATAACTTACCAACAGTATTTTCTACAATATAATCTACTATATCTTTTGGCGTATAATATACTCCGTAAAATTTTCTTAAACTTGGATTAAGAGAAATAAATTCTTCGTATAAATTACCTAAATCTCTAATCTTAATCGCTCTTTCAAGGTTGTTAAATAAATAATTTTGCCATTCAGAAAGAAAAGTGATTATTTTCTCTTCCATCAACCCATGCCCTCCACAATTTTAATTTCTTCTTCAGTCAAACCGTATAAATCATAAACTAATTTATCTATGTCTTTGTCGATCTCATCTATTTGTGGTTGTAGTATTCTTTGTATTTGATACTCGCTTGCCGTTTTCTTTTGTTCATTGAGAGCTAGTATTTCATCTACTAGTTTTATTATTGTTTCTTGAGTTTCTCGGTTTGATTCTATGTATGGTAATTGCTTAACATTAACTACTTTGACCTGAGCAAAAGCTCTGCCATTTTCACTTACGGCTTCTTGGTAATAATAATTTAATAATTTTGAATTAAAAAGTGCCAAAACATATTTAAGATTTATACAATATTTATTTTGAGGAATAATTATGTGAACAGTTTTATCATTATGATATTTATTTTCTTCAATCGTTCCAATTAAACTACTTGAGGTTTGTCTATAAATTAACTTTGGACAAGTTTCTAAAACTTCAATACTAAATCTAAAAATATCATTTTCATTTAAATATTTCTCATAATCATGACGCAAGAATTGAGAAGGTTCATTAATTGTATAACGATTAAAATTAGTACCTTTTAAATATGGTATATCTAGTTTGTTTTGCTTCTCTCCTTTATATAAAATTCGACTTCCAATAGAATCACCTCTTTGCTTACCTCTACCAATTGACCAATAATTATATCCAATATCTTTTACTAAAAAAAAGTCTTCAAACTGTTTGTATTTATCAAGCTTTTCAATAAGAGGATTTTTTGAAATATAAATTTCTGAATTGGATTTTATCATTGATTGAATAACAAAAAGATCAGACTTCATTGTCCAATTTTCATTAGGTCTATTTTTTGTGATATTAAAAATAGAAGTAAAAACATTGGCTGTGTTAAAAATTAACCTGTTTCCAAAATCTACAATTTCATTAATTTGATATTTATTTAGTGTTTCTCTTAATACTTTAAAATAATCACCACGAATGAAACTATTAGGCGTAATCATAGAAAAAGAGCCAGCATTTTTTACCAAACTTAAGCATTGTGAAATAAATGCAACATACAAATCATTATTTCTTTTAAATTCTAAATATTTATTTTCAAGATAGCTTTTTATTTGATTATCAAAAACTATTACATAAGGTGGATTGCCAATAACAATATCAAAACCGTCTGAACCTTGATTTTCTTGATTAGAAGATTTCCCTGATTTTGTTTCTTTATTAATCTTGCTAATCTTTAAATCAGGTGAATCTTGGTTCAGACTTTTATTAAATACCTGCGGAAATTCTCTTTCCCAATTAAAAGGATTTATTTTTCTTTGCTCGTCTTCATTCCATTTATTAAAACCAAGTTCATATTTTGCAAAATCGCTACTAATCAAAGAATTTCCACATTTAACATTATCTTTTAAAGTAGGCAAAGCCTGTGTTTTAAATAAAGCTAATTGATTTCTTAAACTATGTTCAGTTTCTCCTTCCAAACACTTTAAACACAAACTAAGTTTAGTAACATTTATAGCTTGTTCATCA
>CANLFK010000003.1 GCA_947489925.1 Candidatus Caenarcanales bacterium | reverse complement strand
AATGCACAGCCAAAGTTCTGCCAGAGTCTGGTAAAACAAAAGGGAAATCAAAGCCAAATAATCTTGGTAAAGCTGTTATGCTACCGCCAGCCGCCAAAATTAAAACCGCTAAGTTCCAAGCTAACAAAAACTTAACTATAAAAATACATAATTTAATTAAAGGGATTACCAGCAGTAAGGAACTATCAAGTGGGACTTTCAGACAATAAACTTAACTCTACCTCCAGTCAGAAAGCAGATTTCTCTAGCTTTTTTGTTAAGCAATCAAAAACACCCACTGAAAAACCCAAATTATACAAAGCTGGAGAACTCTTCTCTCAAAAACCAATAGGGACTGATTATTTGGAAATAACCCAAGGGGGCTTTGGAGATTGTTTCTTTTTGTCGGGAATTAATGCCTTATGTTTTTCGGAAGAAGGAAGAAAACATCTATCAGATTCAATAATACCTAATTATGCAAAAGATCCTAGGCATCCAGAGAAGCAAATTATTGAGAGTTTTAATATAACTATGTTTGGAAAACCCGTTGTAGTTTCAGTAAAAGAAGTAATGACAATCCTCAAAGACGATAAAGGAGAACCAACTGCTTCTGCTACAGACAACCTAGAACTACAATGCGGAAACATTTCAATTAATTTAGTATCTCTTTTGGAAATAGCATTTAGCAAAACACGACCAGACCGCTTTTTGTGGGATCAAAATAAAACTCAATCTGAAAAATTAGAGGGAGGAAAGGGCAATGAAGCTTTTTTAGCATTAACGCCATGGAAAACAAATACTCTCCCAATTAGCCAAGTAGAGTCAGTTGAAAAACCATTATGGGCTTATTCGGTAAATCCATTAAACTCACTCTTCAATTTTATAGGCAAGAAGATAGAGGGCATAAAAGAAACTATCATCGTGGATAGTAGTAAAAATTTTGTAATAAACCCTACAACCTTGGATTTTTTAAATAACTTTAATAATCAAAAATCTCCAGCTACTGTTGCTAGCAAAGGAATTTCTTCTGTTTCAGGTGATTTTATTGATCCAGAAAAGAAAATTCATACTGCTCATGCGTACGCACTGAAAGAAGTAAACCCTGACAAAAAAGAAATTGTGCTTGAAGACCCGCACGATACCAAAAAGCCCATAACGGTAACCTACAATGATTTTGCTAAATACTTTTTGAGAATCGATTATGCAGAAATTCCCGCTTAGTGAAAGCCCTTGACTTTAATTTATTATTTGCCACGAATTGAAAACTTTTTGCCAAAGCTGAAAAAAGCCACCAAATTAAGAATTAAAACTAAAACAATTAAAACAACAGCCGTTGCAAAGACTTTTTCACCAGCATCATAACTAGTCGCCTGATAGTATAAATGCACAGCCAAAGTTCTGCCAGAGTCTGGTAAAACAAAAGGGAAATCAAAGCCAAATAATCTTGGTAAAGCTGTTATGCTACCGCCAGCCGCCAAAATTAAAACCGCTGATTCAGAGATAGCTCGCCCAATACTTAGCATAATTCCAGTTAAAATTCCCGAGATTGAACTTGGCAAAACTACTTTAAAAATAGTTTGAACTTTATTCGCTCCTAAAGCATAACTAGCGTCTCGGTAAGATTGAGGAATACTTTTAATTGCTTCTTCAGCTGTTCTGATAATTAAAGGTAAAATCATAATACCAACGCTCAAAGAGCCAGAAAGCAAAGAATGTTTAAAGCTTAAAAAACTAACAAAAAAAGCCAAGCCAAATAAACCATAAATTACCGAAGGAATTCCCGCCAAACTATCAATTGCAAAACGAGCTGTTTTTATATACTTAGAATTTTGGTCAGCATATTCATTAAGATAAATAGCAGATGAAATACCAATAGGAGCGGCTATTGCCAAAGCACCCAAGATTAAATACAAAGTACCAATTAAAGGATAAAGAATTCCACCAGTATCAGAGCGACCGCCCATTGGGGCAGAAAATAAATAATGCCAAGAAAAAGCCTCTTTTAAACCCTTAGAAAATATATAAATTAAAGTTAAACCTAATAAACAAAGTACCAAAAATGCACAGAAAAACAGAAAACCAAAAGCCACTTTTTCTTTTAGTCTATTATTTTTTGTGCAGATATTTTGGCTTTTTTGTAAAAATGCTTTTGTCATTGTTTTTTTATTTGAGTAAATTTGGTTTTTTGGAATAACGAACTAAATAAGCAAAATAATTCACAATCATAATAACTAAAAATAAAATTGTGCCAGTCGCAAATAAAGCTTGCAAATGTGAACCCTCACGAGCATATTCAATATCTCCGATAATATTAGTAGTTAAAGTTCTGGCGGGACTAAGTAAGCCAAACCAATGGCTAGAATCAAAATTTGGCATAGTCTGTATATTACCAATTACCATTTTAACCGCCATAGCCTCACCAAAAGCCCTGCTAATAGCCAAAACAATAGCCGTAACAATACCAGACTTAGCAATTGGCAAAATAACTTTAAAAATTGTTTGATAATGCGTAGCTCCTAAAGCCAAACTTGCTTGCTTGAACTCTTTAGGGACGCTTTGAATCGCATCTTGGGAAATACTAATAATAGTTGGCAAAATCATAATAGACAAAATTATAATAGCCGCCAAAATTGATAAACCTGGTACTGGTGAAATTGTCTGAATCCAAGGAGTAATTAAAGATAAACCTAAAAGTCCAAAAATTACGGAAGGAGTACCAGCCAAAATTTGTACTGAAACCTGAATTAATTTTTGCAGTGAATCATTTGCTAGTTCAACAGCATAAATAGCACAGCAAATACCAATTGGAGCACTAATAATGACTGAAACCAAAGTAATATAAAAAGAGGAAATAATCATAGGCAAAATGCCAAATTCTTTTCGACCAACTGGCTCCCAATTTATTTTGGTGAAAAAGTCAATTGGTGATACTTTGTCAAATAATTGCAAGCCATTCCAAAAAACATAAAGCAAAATTAAAACCAATGAAATAACGGTAATAATCAGGCTAAATTTAAATATATTAGAAAAAAAATGATCAAATAAATTGCTGAAAACTAGATTTTGATTTTTCTTTATTAGTGAAAAGCTTTTCATTTATTAGAATTTACTTAATTTTATTTTTTAATTTTCAATAAAAGTTTCTCATATTGTCAAATTTATAAGCTGTCTTAAAAAAAATTCATTTAATATTTATTATTTCCCCGACTTTTACTTGTCTATTTGTAAAGATAAAAATTGTATTTTAATAAACTTATATATTTTACTGAGGTTAATTTTATGGCTACTACTATTATTGATAGGGATTTGACTAGAGTTATTGAACGAACTAAAGCCGCCACTGAAAAAACAGATGTAAGAGCTGATGACAATTCCACAAACCCCAAGTCTCAGCTGGCAAATTTAATAGCGAAAATCACTGGATTAGAAGCAGAAATTGGCAAACTTACTAATAGTAAAGCTCCTCGAGATGTTGAATTAATGAAAGAAAAACAAGAGCTTTTAGCTATTTTAAAACAAAAAATTGAAGCCACTGTTGCAACAGTGAAAGGACTACTAGACAACAATATTAAAATAGCCACAAACCTTCAACAGATCGCAACAGGTTTAATTCCAACAAACTTAAGCCTTGCTTAATAGAGGAAATTATTATGAGTTACCCAAATTATGACACCAAAAATTATTATGACATAGCTAAAACAATAGATAATGCCGCACCAGGACCAAAAAATAATCAAGGTTTAGCACAAGTAAATGCTGAGCTAGGCAGTGTAATTGCAAAAATTGAAACAACTCGTAAACTCATAATACAGCAAGCACAAAAAAATGGTAAAGTCTCAAAAGAAGAGACAGAAAAAATCATTGCAATGAAAATAGAGCCACTAGAAAAACAAAAACAGGCTTTGCTTGAAAAATTGACAGGTTTTACTGAATTATCAAAATCTAATGCTGAGTCTAGTCTGGAGCAAAGAAAAAGACTGCAAGGTGAATTATTCGACAGTATGCAAAAAAATGCAAGTCTTTTAACCTTTGATCTTTATCAAGGAAGTTTGGATAACTGGCAAATTGCTCACCCTTAAATACCATATAAATTAAATAATGATTTGATTGTCTGGATTATGATTAGGTTTTGCATAAATCAGAAAGACTTTGACAAACATAATTAATTTCTTCGTCGTGCATATAAGGAAATAAAGGCAAATTAATTATACGATTGCAAATTTCATAAGTGATTTTGTCTTTGGTAACTAATTCATTTAACTCACCAGCACCTATTTGAGCAGACATTGGGCTTGGATATACATTTCCGCAGTTAATGCCCTTTATTTTTAATTGGTCTGATAATTCTTT
This sequence comes from Candidatus Caenarcanales bacterium, assembly GCA_947489925.1. Classification (GTDB taxonomy): domain Bacteria; phylum Cyanobacteriota; class Vampirovibrionia; order Caenarcaniphilales; family Caenarcanaceae; genus JAAFJH01. The sequence continues at coordinate 27,725 of CANLFK010000003.1, read as the reverse complement.
ATATGAAGTTTTTGACAAACTAACTTGTAAATAACCATTACTATTAATCTCTGATGGAGCGGCTTTCATTTCTAAAGGTAAAACTTTATTACTTGCAAAATTAGATTGAAATTCTAAATATTTTTTTTCGCTATTTTTTCTCGATTCAATCCGCAAAGCCAAATAATCTAAAGCCACAACTAAATAATGAGCTTGAACTTCATCTAAACGAGAATTCCAGCCAACGAATTGATGTCCATAATGTGAACTGCGACCATGATTAGATAATTGTGTACAGATTTGAGCAATTTCAGCATTATTGGTAAAAATCCCACCACCATCACCAGCTGCTCCTAAAACTTTAGCTGGATAAAAAGAAGTGGTAGCAATAAAAGCATTTTCAAAAATCGGTTTTCCCTGATAAAAAGAACCTATTGCTTGAGCTCCATCTTCGATTAAATAAATATTTTTTACTTTACAAAATTCTCTAAATTCTGCCAAACGAATTGAACACCAACCATATAAATGCACCAAAATAATGGCTTTCGGAGAATATTTTTCAATGGCAATTAAAAACAAATCAAAGTCCATCTGAAAATCTTGAGGGCAAATATCAACCATCACGGGTCTAGCACCAACATTAATTACCGCTTCATATGTTGCCCAAAAAGTAAAATCTGGCAATAAAACACAATCATTAATACCAACTCCAACCGCTCTCAAGGCAATTTGCAAAGCATCAGTTCCATTAGCACAAGCAATAAAGTTTTTCGCTTTTGTAAAGTCTAATATTTTATGATTTAATTCAATTAGGGCTTCACCAGCAATAAATTGGCTTTTTTCTAAGGATTGTTCCCATCGAGTTTTAACTTTTGGATTGAAGTCTGGCTCTACTCTTAAGTTTATAAAGGGAATTTGCATTTTACAATTTTAATCTGGAGCGGACGATGGGACTCGAACCCACGACGTTCAGCTTGGAAGGCTGACATTCTACCACTGAATTACATCCGCAAATAAATAACAGAAATTAATTTTAACTTAAAGCCACCTTAAAAAAAAGCTTTATTTAAAAGATTTACAATAAACAATCTGAAATACGATTTTTAGTTCTAAAATTTTAGGTTTTTCTTGGTTAATTAGACTAATTACCTGAACGCAAATTTTAATATTTTGGGAATTATGTTTTAAATAACTGATTTTGATTTTAATTAAGCTAAATTTTTAATTATGGATATAAATTTTCAAACAGCTCAGCAGAAAACTAATACAGATATTGAACTATCAACAAAAGAGTTAGAAGCTATTCAAGAACTTATTAATGATCAAATAATTGTGCAATCACCTTCTATTGAAAATAATAGTTTACCGCAAATTCTGAAAGAACGGTCTCAAAGCCAAAATCAGAATCTTAATCAAAATCAAATAAAAGATTTACCAGCTAGCAATAATTCGTTTGGTGTGAGAATGCAATTAGTTTCTGAATTGGCTTTTGGTAAAAATCATATTTCTATTTTCCGCTTTAAAAATAAGCAGTCTGAGGTTTATTCAGCCGAAATTATAAAGAAAGAAGAAAATACTCAATTATTAATTTTGCCTGGTAGCTTGGCTTATAAACAACAAAATCCTAAAATGACAGTTGAATATTATGGCGTTAGAAGTGGAGGAGTTAGCGGTTTTATTAAAAGTCAAGTAACTGGCGAATCTTTTGTGATGACTGAAGTCAAAGGTTTGGGTAGCTTAAGATTAGCCACTAATAATAATATTTTGGGACTCAAAAGCTTTAGGCATGAAAAGTTATATTTGCCTAATAATAATATTGCTTATCTTCAAGCCTTAATGGGGACTTTTGAAATATCTCCACCAATTAAAAATAAAGCTTTTAACTTAGTAACTTATACCGAATTAAGACTAAATAAAGCGATTGCCTTACTCGAATGCGACTCTTTTTATGAATTAGAAGTATTTCCAAATAATTCGGTAGAAATAGAAACTTCTCAAATAGTTTTTTGGACAGGAGATTTATTACTAGATGAAGCCAAAAATGATGATGAAGGAAATTTGGTTCGTTTTAGTGGTTCAGGAAAAGTGTATTTGTCTCTTGAAGCTTAAATTAATGTGAGTTCGACAGATAAAAAACACAAAAAGCTTCTCAAGAATTCAAGTCTTAGCCCCCTAGGCTTAAGCCATTCCCCGAAGGGGACACTCAATAAATCTGTTTGAAATTTTCTGTCTTCAAGGTCTAAATTCCCAACTCCACTCTCTAATAGCCCACTTTCAGGGGGTTGGGGGTGAAAAGACAAAATTCTTTAGCGAGAGACTTGCAATTGTGATTGCTTCAAAGTTTCGCTTCAATCAGCATTTTCAGATTTTCTTTTCATCGAACTCACATTAATTTATAATTTCAATACCGAATTCATTGGTTATTTTAGTTTTTTCATTCGATTTTGGGTTCGGATTTGAACTTGAGCTTAGCTTGGATTTATAAGCAATTTGATGATTTAAGTTTTTAATTTCAACTGGATAAAAAGTTTTGTCGGACGAATCTTGATAATAATTAATTTGAGCTTGCTCTCCAGTATTGTTTTCCCAAAGTAAAGAAAAAGAATTTGTATTTGATTTTAAGAATTTGACTTTACCATTTTGTGTATCTCCATTAATTATTTCACTCAAATCATCTTCATATTCAATAATTGGCAAATTAACAATATTATTGACTCTAAAATCATAGCCCAAAATCTTGACTGAATCAGTGTTTTCAATATAGTCATGTTCGACAATAAATAATTCGTCTAATTTATCATTATTAAAGTCTGTTCTCTCAAAGCGACTATAAGTAATTTGTTTATTGTTTTTGCAGTCAGTATTATTAGCTTTATAAATTAAAGGCTTCATTTGGCTATCATAAATAATAATAATTTCAATTGGTTTTTCAATTAGCTGGCTGATATTAGCTTTATTGCCAAAAAAAACATTATTACCAAATTCATTATTTGATTTACAAATCCGTTTTTCCGCTCTCTCAGCCAAATCATCACCATTTAAATCTAATGGCCATTCTTCACTAATTTCACAAACTGGGCAAACTTTGGGTATTTCACATTTAATTTCTGGGATTTTATTGGTATTTGTATTTTCATCTTCAGCTTTTGAACCAGAATCATTAAATAAATTTATTTTTGCCAAAGGATCATTTGCCCAAGGATTAATATTTGCCAAGGCGGAAACCGAATTAAAAAACAAAAAAACAAAAAGTAATTTTCTCATCTTTATTTTAAGGAATTGCAAATTTTAACCAATTATCTGGATTAACATTCTCTCCATTAACATATACCCCAAAATGCAAATGTGGTCCTGTTGCAATTCCAGATTCACCAACTTTTCCTAAAACTTCTCCAGCTTCAACTATTTGCCCTTCAATAACATTAAATTCAGATAAGTGTAAATATCCGCTAATAATTCCTTGCCCATGATCAATAAATAAACAATTTCCATGTACCGCAAAGCCTTCTTTTTCTTTACCTAATAAAATAACTTTTCCTTTGGCTGGAGCAGTAATTGGATTACCCGTAAAAGCGGCAAAGTCTAAACCTTTATGAAAATAATTTTGGGCTAAAACTCCATTATAAGTTCTACGCAAGCCATAAAGTGAAGAAAGTCTGGCTTTATTTGGAGCTAACCAAGGCTTATTTGAATCCCATAATTTAAATGGTGTAAAAGTATTAATGGCATTTTTAACCGCATTAGTTTCTTTTTCAGTCGCACTTAAAGAATTTTTACTGGAAGTTAAAACAATATTTTGCACAGGAAAATTACCAGATAAAACCTTTAAGCTAAATTTTTCTTGACCCAAAGGGCATTTCAAAGTTAAAGGTAAATCTCCTAATTTGGTCAAAGGAGTAGTTGGAATTCGAGAAGTATACTGAAAGCCATATGTTCCACCCGAAGACTCAAAGCCCTGAAAATCTACAATTTCTCGAGCAAATAAATAATTTTTTCCTTCAAAAGCAATTTGACAATCAGAAAGCATTGAATAAGCATTACCAAAATTATAATAAAGCCCTTTAACTAAAACTATTTCGCCCTGTTTAACAGATAAAGGATTAATCCATAAAGCCGCCTGAGCTGACCAAACAGAAAGCAAATTAATTATCAATAAAAGAATTAGACCAAATTTTACTCTTTTAAGCATTTACCGAAAATTGATAAAAAGGATTTTTAGATTTAGCTTTAGCGGAAGTTACAATAACATCTTTGCGTCCTCTTTCTTTCAAATTTTGCATAGGAGGAACTTGCCATGGTGAATAAGAATGACTGAGAGAATTATTATCAGCAATAAATTTTTCCCAATATTGCCTAGCATGAGTTGCTTCGGCTACTGTTAAAGGATCAGCAATGGCTAAAGCACTATTTTCATTAGATTCAGGCTCTTGTTCTTCCTGTTCTTCTGGTTCTTGATCTCCGCCCATAAAAAAGTTTTGATTACCATTAGAATCACCAGCCATATTACTCATTTTGAATCCGCTTGATATTGAACTCATAATTGTTTTTTATAAAGATTTATTAAAGGTCTTAATTTCATATTAATACTAAATTAACTTTTATACAACACTTTTTTAATTTCTTTTATAATCAGTGAAATTCGTTAATAAAAAGCTTTGATTCCGACAAATGAATAAATCTTTACTTTTAACATTTTATTTAATAATTGTACTTTTGGGCAGTAATACCGTTTATTCAATAAGCAAAAAAGAAAATATTAAATCCAAACAAATAACTCAAACTGAATTTTTAATTGCTAAGCCAAATTATCAGTTTTCTTTTCCTAAAGATCATTTTTCGCACGCTAATTATGCTTTAGAGTGGTGGTATTATACGGGCAATTTGAGGTCTAAACAAGGTAATAAAGAATTCGGTTATGAATTAACCTTTTTTAAAGTTAGCTTTAAACCTTTAGCAAAGCCAATTTATATTGCTCATTTTGCTTTAAGTGATTTGAAAAATAATGAATTTAAACATTTTAGTAAAATTAATCGTGATTTTTTGCAAATGGCTGGTATTGAGGCTAAAAAGAATTTAATTTGGAATAAAACTTGGTCAGTTAAGCTAGAAGATAATGGAAAAACTCATATATTAAAAGCACAAGATAAAGATATTGAGATCAATTTAAACTTACAAACTTCGCAATCACCAGTTATTCATGGCGTACCTGGAGAGAATATAAGCCGTAAAGGAAATTGTGCAAGTTGTGCAAGTCATTATTATTCATTAACTAATTTAAAAACTAAAGGTCAAATTACTATTAATTCGCAAATATACGAAGTAACTGGTAAAAGCTGGATGGATCATGAATTTGGGTCTAATCAATTACAAAATAATCAAGTTGGTTGGGATTGGTTTAGCCTGCAATTTAATGATGGATCGGCCTTAATGCTTTATCGCCTTCGAGAAAAAAATAATAAAATATCTAGTTTTTCAAATGGTACTTATATTTCACGGGAAGGAAAAGTCAAACATTTAAACCAAAAAGACTTTTTTTTAAAACCAAAAAAGAATGCTAATTGGCAAAGTAAAAAAAGCAAAGCAATTTATCCTCTAATTTGGGAAATCATTATTCCAGATTTAGGCTTAGCTTTAAAAGTTAGACCTAAAATGATTAATCAAGAAGTAGTAGAACAAGTTAATTATTGGGAAGGAGCAGTTAGTGTTACAGACCGCTTAAACGGTAAAAAGATTGGACAAGGCTATTTAGAATTAACTGGCTATGATGGAAATTTAAACAAAATAGGAATTTGATTAATAAGGTAAAAGTGAAAATTTGTAATTTAAATTTAATTTTATTTGGCAAATAAGCTAAGATACTTGCTAATATTATGCACTCGTAGCTCAGTGGATAGAGTATTGGTCTCCGAAGCCAAGGGTCGTGCGTTCGATCCGCACCGAGTGCATTTAATACAATATCAAGCGCTTGTAGCTCAGTGGATAGAGCAACCGCCTTCTAAGTGGTTGGCCGCAGGTTCGAGTCCTGCCAAGCGCGATTTTTTAAATTTTAAGTTTTGTGAAATGAAAAAGCTTTTTTGGTATATTTTAAATAGTTATTGATTTAATCAGCCGCTTAACCTATAAAAATAAAATGCCAAAACTTACAATTACTGGAGAATTTGATCCTTTTATTCATATTTCAATGCAACAAGGCGAAAAAATATTTTGTGAATCTGGTGCAATGGTAACTATGGATGCCACTTTAGACTTAAAAGGAAAAATGAATGGCGGTTTTCTTTCTGCTTTAGCTCGTAAATTTACAAATGGAGAGTCATTTTTTCAGCAACATATTGAAGCAAATCGTGGTGCTGGCGATGTTTTATTAGCTCCAACTTTACCTGGTTCATTAGAAATACTTGAAATTGGACAAAAACAATATATTTTAAATGATGGTGCTTTTGTCGCTTCTACTGGGGCAGTTGATTTGAAAATAAAAATGCAAAATATTGGGCAAGCTTTATTTGGTGGAACAGGTGGCTTTGTTGTGATGGAAACAAGCGGAAGTGGGCAATTAGTTGTGGCTGGCTTTGGTTCTATTTTTGGCTTAGATGTTACGGCTGGAAATGATATTATTGTTGATAATGCTCATGTGGTCGCTTGGGACAGCAATTTGAGTTATAAATTAACTTTGTCCACTTCACAGGGTGGAGGTTTTTTGGGAGATATGATTAATAGTGTTACTTCTGGTGAAGGAATTAGTAATCGCTTTTCTGGGAATGGTAAGGTTTATGTTTGTTCTCGAAATTCATCAGCTTTTACAGCTTGGATTGGTAGCAAAATAATTATACCCGAAAGAAGCGGTGGCGGCGGATTTCATCTGAATAATTAAAATACTTCGGGTGGCTCTTTAACTGATGGAATTGCTAATGTTTTTCGACAAGGTTTATAAAATTCATTGATAAAACTTTTAAGTTAAAGATTTTTATTTTGTACATTAGTTCTAAAATTTATTTTAAAATTACCAAAATATACCTTATAAATAATAATTCTCATGGCTCGCAAAGTAATATTAAAATCCAAAACCCCTTTAAAAGTGGGCGAAAAATGGATTTGTCGTTGTGGTTTATCCAAAAAATGGAATGAAGAAGATCCACAACCTTTTTGTGATGGCTCACATAAGAAATTTTCGGACGAAGATGAGAGCAAAGTTTATACCTATAATGAAAACTTAGAAGTTGTTTCAATTGAGTAATTAGTGAATATAGCGATTTTCCCCGGCAGTTTTAGTCCAGTCCATATTGGTCATCTTATGCTGGCAGAGACTGCTTTGCTTCAATTTAATTTAGATAAAATCGTCTTTATACTTTCACCTAATCCGCCCAATAAATTAAATCAAAATAATTCATTAAGCCTAGAGCATAGAATTAAGCTTTTAGACATAGCTTTGAAAACTAATAAAAACTTTAAACTTGATTTGCGTGAATTAGACAGAGATATTTCTTATACAATTTTTAGCCTAAAAGAAATTCAAGCTGAATATAAAGTAAAAAAAATTAAAATGATTTTGGGCTTAGACAGTTTTTTAAGTTTATCAACTTGGCATTGCATTGATGAAATCAAAGATATTTGTGAATTTTTAGTTGCTAAAAGACCAAATTATCAACCTGAAGCAGAAACAAAAGAAAAAAGTTTAAATAATTTGGGTTTTAATTGGGCTTGGCTAAATAATTTACCTTTACCAATTTCATCTAGTTTAATTCGGCAATTAAAGGCTGAAAAAGCGGCTTATCGTTATTTATTACCAGCCGAGGTTTATGAAGCTTATGCAAAAGCTGACTGATGAATATTTTTTAATTTGACTAAATCAATTTGACTATCTGGCGAGGAAGTTAAAATACTGTGAGCTTTTTTCAGACCTAAAATATTTAAAGCAATGGGCAATTTATATTTTTCGGTTAGTCTTTTTTGGGCTAATTCCTGTAATTGAGTGGCGGAAATATTTTTATTAAGGGCTTTTTGCAAACTTCTTTTAATTAAAATAGCCAAGTAAGGAGCATTAATCGGCTCAGCAGTATTTTCTTGGCAAAAAACAAATTCATGAGAGGCTTGATTATTTTTTTCTTTTAATTCTTTTAGCAAATTAACAATTGGTTTTTCGAGGCTAATAATTCTTTCATTGCCGTCTGATCCAAGCTTTAAATATGATAATTTATCCAAGCAAATATCTTGCCAAGTCAAAGTTGCCAAATTCTCAATTGGAGCGGCTGTATTAAGCAATAAAATTAAAATGGCTTTTTTGTTTAGGCTTAAATAGCGATTAGTAAACAAACTATTAATTTCATCTTCAGTTAAATCAGCGGTTTGGTCTGGTTTTACGGGCTGTGGATCAGTAAATTGCCAAGGTAAACTAAATTCTTCGGGTATAAGTATTTGTTTTTCTTTTTTTAGCCATAGTAAAAATTTACGAATATTCACTCCACGCCGATTAGAAACCCTTGAATTATAATTTTTTAACCAATTTAATAAATCTTTTCGTTTTAAATTTTCTAATTCTGTTTTTTCTGAGACAATAAATTCAATAAAAAATTTCAAATCCGTTTTATAAGCTCTCTGAGAGTTGAACTTTAAATTGTGAAATTCAAGGAATTCTTTTACTAAATCATTTAATTCACTTATTTTCATTTTAATTATTGGTCAAACCTATTGCTCCAGCTGGATTGCGAGAAATCAGTTTTTTTAATTGTAAAGTCAAAATCACCGAATTAATTTTTGCAATTGATAATTCAGTTTCTTCAAAAAGCTTGTCTATGCTCTTAAATTCACCGAAAGTTAATAAATTATAAATAGTTTTTTCTTGCTCATTTAAACCTAAATTTTCTGGATTAATTTTTTCTTTTTTTTCTTTAATAGGTCTAGGATTTGAGCTTACAGTTATTGCTGATTTGATAATTTCTAATTCTTTTAAAAAATTTCCTTGTTGAGCTGGATTAATATTATTTTTCAAATGCAAATCTAATTCTTCAATAATATCATCAGCGGAAGTAATTAAGCGAGCCAAGCCTTTTCTGATCCAAAAATTAATTCCTTCATTGCTTTTATTCGGTATTCCAGCTAATCCAAAAATCGGTTTTTTCAGCTCTAAAGCTCTTTCAGCAGTAATCAAAGCTCCACTTTTGACAGCGGCTTCTCCAATTAAAACTGCCTGACTCAAAGCGGCAATTATTCTATTTCGAGCGGGGAAATAACCTTTTTCTGGCATAGTTTCAGGTTTGTATTCACTAATTAGCAAACCTTGCTCTAAGACAGACTCATATAAGTTTTTATTTGTATAAGGAATAAATTTATCTGCTCCATTTGCTAAAACACCAACTGTTTTGCCATTTTGATTTGCTAAAACTCCTTTATGTGCCGCCGCATCAATACCCAAAGCCATACCACTAATAATTGTAAAACCCATTTCTGAAAGTTCACCACTCAAATTTTTAATAGCTTGAATTGCATAATCAGTTGGCTGTCGGCTACCCACAATGCCAATTGACTTTTCAAATAAAGACAAATCAAAATTACCTTTAAAATATAAAATCAAAGGAATGTCTTTTAATTGTTTTAACTGCTCTGGATAATCACTTTCAGCAAAAGTCAAAGCCTTAATATTATATTTTTCTAATTTGCGTGGGATTAATTCTAAGTCTTGCTCGGAGCGGCATTTTATAAAATTATCAATTGTATTTTCGCCAATTCCTTTAACTTGCAATAAATCTTGCTTATCCGCTTCCCAAGCTGTTTTTAAATTACCAAAATATTCCAGTAAAGCAAAAATTCGTTTTGGTCCTAATCCGATACCAGGCAAATTATCAAAAGCCAACCAATAATATTTCTCGGTTAAATCCATTAATTAACTTTCTCTTTAGTCACTTTCAAAGACTTAATTGATAATTCTCTTAATTGTTGATCATCTACTTCGGAAGGTGCTCCAGTTAGTAAACAACCAGCTGATTGAACTTTCGGGAAAGCAATTACTTGTCTTAGTGATTCAGATTCAGTTAGCATCATAACTAAGCGATCCAAGCCCAAGGCAATTCCACCATGCGGAGGAGCACCAAAAGCCAAAGCTTGCAATAAAAAGCCAAAACGCTCTTGAGATTCCTCTTCTGTCATACCCAAAAAGCCCAAAGCTCTCTTCTGTGCATCTTCTTGATGATTACGAATACTTCCACCACCGAGTTCAACACCATTATAAACAATATCATAAGCTAAAGCTCTGGCTGACTCTGGCTCTAAAGCTAATAAATGCGAATCTTGCGGATTAACAGCCGTAAAAGGATGATTCATAAAAGCAAAATTACCGCTCTCAGGATCTTTTTCGAGTAATGGCCAATCAATAATCCAAACCAATTTATCTAATTTTTCATCAATCAAGTTTAATTTATTAGCCAAATATAAACGCAATTTGCCCAAAATATCATTAACGACTTGCTGAGACTTGTCCGCAATCAAGAAAATACTATCTCCCTTTTTAGCACCTGCTAATTGTTTTATTTGTTTTAATTCTTCTGGCTTAAAAAATTTGCTAATTGGGGAATTCCCTAAATCATCATCATTTTTATAACTAATCCAAGCCAAACCCTTTGCTCCATAGTCATTTATGCAGGTATTTCTCAAATCATCAAATTCTTTACGAGACCAATCAAGCGTATTAGGCACACAAATTCCTTTGACAGAGCCTTTTTTATTCGCAATGGCGGCAAAAGATTCAAAAGCACTATTTTTCATAATTTCACTAAAATCTATTAATTCAAGTCCAAAACGCAAATCTGGCTTATCAGAACCGTATTTTGAAATAGCATCTTTATAACTCATGCGATTAATTGGCAATTCAATTTCTCTACCAACTGACGCAAAAGCTTTCTGTAAAAGTCCTTCTGCCATTTTTATAACATCATCAACTTCCACAAAAGACATTTCAATATCAACTTGCGTAAATTCTGGCTGACGATCAGCTCTTAAATCTTCATCTCGAAAGCATCTAGCTACTTGATAATATCTTTCAAAACCAGAAATCATTAATAATTGCTTGAATAATTGAGGACTTTGAGGCAAAGCAAAAAACTTACCAGCTTGAGTACGGCTTGGCACCAAATAATCACGAGCACCTTCTGGTGTTGAGCGAGTTAAAATTGGAGTTTCAATTTCCAGAAAACCTCCTTTATTCAAATAATCTCTGATTGACTGCGTAATTTTATGCCTAGCTCTGATATTTTTCTGCATTTTATCAGTACGCAAATCTAAAACTCGATATTTTAATCTGAAATTTTCATCAGCTTCATTAAAGTTTTCAATCGGAAGCGGTAAAGTTTTGCATTTATTTAAAATCACTACTTCGCTTGGACAAATTTCAACTGCTCCAGACCTTAATTCAGGATTTTGAGTTCCATCTGGGCGAGCTTTAATTTTGCCTTTTATTTTAATGACAAATTCTGGTTTTAAAGTTTCAAAAACTTCATGTATTTCAGAATTTACTTTCGGGTCTGAGACTAATTGAACTCTTCCAGTATGGTCTCGCAATTCAATAAAGATTAATCCACCTAAATCTCTTCTAACATCAACCCAGCCAGCTAAATAAACATTTGCTCCTTCATCGGATTGAGATAGTGTTCCACAAAAATGACTACGAAATGGCATAAATAAAAATAAAATTTAAGAGTAAAAATATTATACCTATTTCAGGATTTTAGACCTAAAACCAATTTAATGAAGAATAAATTATTTAAAAATTTGTCTTAATAATTACATTTACATTTTTAATTTAGGTAAAATTTTAAAATATATTTTTTAGTATTAATTTTTAGTATTAAATAAGTAAGAGAGGGCTTTTTCTATTGAAATATTTATTTACTTCCGAATCAGTTACTGAAGGACATCCAGATAAAATTTGTGATCAAATCTCTGATTCAGTATTAGACGCAATTTTAAGCAAAGACACAAATGCCAGAGTAGCTTGTGAAACTTTAGTAGCAACTGGCTTAGTTGTAATTAGCGGAGAAATCACTTCTAATGCTCATATAAATTATGCCGAAGTAGCTCGTAAAACCATTGAAGAAATCGGCTATAATGATCCGACTTTGGGCTTTTCCAGTGAGACTTGTTCAGTTTTGGTGGCAGTTAATAGACAATCACCAGATATTTCACAAACAGTTACTCAGTCTTTGGAATCCAGAAATGAAGGCTTAAATGATCATGAAATTGCTAATTCAATTGGAGCTGGCGATCAAGGCTTAATGTTTGGTTTTGCTTGCAATGAAACTCCTGAATTAATGCCTATTTCGATTGCAATTGCTCATCGTTTAGCCTTAAGACTTAGTGAGGTTCGTAAAAATGGCTCATTAAAATATTTAAGACCAGATGGTAAAACTCAGGTAACCGTTGAATATGAAAATGGCTTGCCCATTAGACTTGATACAATTTTGATTTCAACACAGCATGAAGACAATATTGATCTTGATAAAATTAAAATTGATTTAATAAAATATGTCATAAATCCAGTTCTGGAAAGATATAGCTTGAATATTGATGATAAAACTAAAATTATTATTAATCCATCTGGTCGTTTTGTAATTGGAGGTCCTCACGGAGATGCTGGCTTAACTGGACGGAAAATTATTGTTGATACATATGGCGGTTATGGAAGACATGGTGGCGGAGCTTTTTCGGGCAAAGATCCAACCAAAGTAGACCGTTCAGCAGCATATGCGGCTCGTCATATTGCAAAAAACATTGTGGCGGCTGGTTTAGCTTCCATTTGCGAAATTCAAATTTCATATGCTATTGGCATGGCAAAACCAGTCTCTCTTTCAGTATTTACGCAAGGAACTGGAATTTTAGATGATGAAACTTTGTCTAATTTGGTTAAAGAGCATTTTGATTTGCGTCCTTGGTCAATTATTCAGCAATTTGATTTAAAGAATTTACCAGCCAAAAATGAAGGTTCTTTTTATAAAAATGTGGCGGCATATGGTCATTTTGGACGCTTTGACATAGATTTGCCTTGGGAAAAACTTGATCAGGTTGAGGCTTTAAAGAAAAAAGCTAATCAATTAAAAAATATAAAACTTCAAACTGTTTAAATAAAAAAATAATAAAATGTCAAATAATGATTTAATTTCTAGTTTAATTCAAACTGTGGCTCCTTCAGTTATTCGCCAATTATCTGCAAAGTTTGGAATTGATGAAGCTAAAACTAATCAAATACTAGAAATAGCAGTGCCTTTAATTGTCAGCGGACTGAAAAGTTTAACTGAAAAACAAGCAATAACAAATAGTTCACTGGGTGACCCAACTCAAGAAGCTACAAATGCCGTTTCAGAAAAATTAAACTTAAATCAAGAAACAGCGACTGAAGTAATTGGCAATATTGCACCTTTAGTTATGAATGCTTTGAGTCAAAAAAAAGATATAACTTCATTAATTGACCAAAATGGTGATGGACAAATTCTTGATGATATTGCTGGATTTTTCATGAAAGGATTCAAATAAGCTGTATGACTGAGCCAAAGATAATAATTACCACTAATAAAACTCCCTTTAATATTTTTCAGATTTATGCTGATACTTGGAAGTATCGTAGTTTTTTGTTGAACTTAACCAATAGAGAGCTTGAAATGCGGTATAAAGGATCTTTTTTGGGTATTTTATGGAATTTTTTAAATCCTCTTTTATCTTTGGCTATTTACTTTTTTGTCTTTTCACGAATTACTCAAACTGCTATTCCTAATTATTTAGTTTTTTTATTCATTGGAATTAATGCTTGGAATTTTTCGATTCAGGTTTTAGGCCGTGCTTGCGACTTATTTCCTTCTAATGCTGGTTTTTTATCAAAGGTTTATTTCCCACAAGAGATTTTAATAATTTCTTTGATAGCTTCGGGAGCAATTAATTATTTAATTTCATTTAGTTTAATACTTATTTTAATGCTAATTACCAAAGCTTCAATTACTTTAAATTTATTATGGTTTCCATTTTTAGTAGTTTTGCACTCAATATTCTTATATGCTACCTGTCTATTTTTATCTTCAGTAGGAGCTATTATTCGAGATTTAAGCTATATTGTAAACACCTTGCTGTCTCTTTTATTTTTTTTAACACCAATTATATATTCAGCCGAAACAATTTCTAAAAAATACGCTTGGATTTTAAATGCTCAGCCTTTTGCTAGTATAATATCTTTATACCGAGACATTGTTCATGCAGGGCATCACCCGAATTGGCATTTGCTTTTATACTTTTGCTTATTTACACTTATTTGGTATTTAATTAGTCATTGGATTTTTAATCGCCTTAGATATATAGTTTCAGACTTAATTTAAAACACAATGAACAAAGACGAAATTATTATTAAATTTGAAAATGTTAGCAAAACTTATCATTCAAGCCTTCGTTCTTTTAATATCAGAGAAATTTTCGCCAGAGTTTTGCAACCAAAAGATTCAAAACCAAAAGAAATTAAAAGTTTAGATAATGTTTCGTTTGAAATTTACAAGGGTGAAACAGTTGCCATAATAGGTCAAAATGGCTCTGGAAAAAGCACGGCTCTCAAATTAATTGCTGGAATATCAGGACCAAGCGAAGGTAAAGTTACTATTAAAGGGGAAATTACCAGTATGTTAGCTTTAGGAGCTGGTTTACATCCAGACTTTACGGGTCGTGAAAATATTTTTTTAAATGGCAGTTTATTCGGAATGAGTAATAATTATTTAAGTTCTAGAACAGCTGACATTATTGAGTTTTCGGAATTAGGGGAAAAAATTGATCAACCTGTGCGTACTTATTCTTCGGGTATGATGGCTCGCCTGTCTTTTTCGATTGCCATTCAAGTTCAAGCTGAAATTTTATTAATTGATGAGGTTTTGGCAGTTGGAGATATAGCGTTTCAGGAAAAATGTTTACAGAAATTTGAAGAAATAAAAAAAAGAAAAGAAACAACTATTGTTATGGTAACTCATTCTTTGAAACAGGCTGAGGAACATTGCTCAAAAGTAATTTGGATTCAAAACAGTAAATTAATGAAAGTAGGCTCACCCAAAGAAATCGTTAAAGAATACACCGAAATCATGATGCATCATTAAAAAAAGACCTCTCTTAAATTTATTCTAAAAAATAATTATTATTTATTCCTTTCTTAACTTGAGCTACGCTATTATGTAAGTATCATAAAATTTAAGCTCTTTATTTTACAAAGGTCAAATTAGCCATGAAAAATCAAAAAGAAGACACCTGTTCAGATTCAGATTTTTTTAGTATTAACGGTTCTAATGCTTTACTTCAAAGTTTAGTAGAAAATCAAGTACAAACCATTTTTGGCTATCCTGGTGGAGTTTTACTTGGTCTTTACGATGAAATTTATGCCCAAAACAAAATCAGGCATATTTTAGTCAGACATGAACAAGGGGCGGCTCATGCGGCAGACGGATATGCAAGGGTTTCTGGAAAACCGGGTGTTTGTTTGGCTACTTCTGGTCCTGGTGCTACTAATTTATTAACTGGTATTTGTTCTGCTCAAATGGATTCAATACCAATTGTGGCTTTAACTGGGCAAGTTCCTAGTGCTTTGATTGGTAAAGATGCTTTTCAGGAGGCTGATTTATTTAATTTATCTTTGCCAATTACTAAGCATAATTATTTGGTTAAATCTTCAGATAAAATACCACAAACCATTAATGAAGCTTTTAAAATTGCAACTAATGGACGACCAGGACCAGTTTTGGTTGATTTACCGAAAGATATTTTAAATAATAAATTTGAATGGAATGGCAAAATGCCCGAAGTGAAATTGGCTGGTTTGCCCAAAAAACTAAAACCTTCAGCTGAAAAACTGAATTTGGCGGCTAAAATGATTTTACAGGCTGAGAGACCCGTTTTGTATATTGGTGGCGGTATTATAAGTTCGGGTGCAAATAAAGAAGTTCAACAATTAGCTGAAAGCTGTTTAATACCATTAGTCTGGACTTTAATGGGCAAAGGAGCAGTTTCAGATAATCATGAGCTTAATTTAGGAATGCTCGGAATGCATGGAATGCCAGCGGCTAATTTTGCGATTTATGAAAGTGATTTATTAATTGCAGTAGGAGTCCGTTTTGATGATAGAGCAACTGGAAAGCTGGAAGCCTTTGCTCCAAATGCCAAAGTAATTCATTTAGATATTGATCCAGCGGAAATTGGCAAGAACCGTAAAATTTTACCAGGTGTCGATTTATCATTAATCGGAGACGCAAAAGCTATTCTGACTGAGCTAATTGAGGTTATTAATAAGCAAAAACCTATTACTGAAAACTGGCTAAATAAAGTAAAACAATGGCAAAGAGAATATCCTTTAGACGACTCAGAAGCCAAAAGCCGTATTGCACCGCATGATATTTTTAAAGCTCTCAATGAGGTTGCTCAAGATGCAATTTATACAACTGATGTTGGGCAGCATCAAATGTGGGCGGCTCAGTATATAAAATCTGAAAATCCTCGCCGTTGGATAACTTCGGGTGGTTTAGGTACTATGGGATTTGGTTTACCAGCGGCAATCGGTGCTAAAGCGGCCGCTCAAGATATAGGTTTGGATAAGCCAGTTATTTGTATAAGCGGAGATGGTAGCTTTCAGATGTGTCAGCAAGAAATTGGCACAATGACTTCGCATAATATACCAGTAACCACAATTATTTTGAATAATGGAAATTTGGGAATGGTTCGTCAATGGCAAGAATTATTTTATAATCGTCATTATAGTTTTTCGGATTTACGGAGTGGCACGCCAGATTATGTCAAGTTAGCTGAAGCATATGGAATTACTGGAATTCGTAGCGATAAGCCAGATGAGCTAAAAGAAATATTCAAACAAGCTATAAAATTAAATGAACCAATTATTATTGATTTAGACTTACACCCAGAAGCTAATGTTTATCCAATTGTTCCACCGGGTGGTTCTAATCATAGAGCGGAAGGAATTGGACTCAAAACAGTACCTGAAAGCCGAAATAATGCTGATTATGAAAAAGATGTTTTGAGAGCTCCAGTAAATGCAATTAGCAATTTTAAAATTCTTCAAACTGAGATAACTGAAATAACTCAAAAAATCTAAAGCTTAATTCACTTTAATTAAATTATTATTTTCTATTCGCTTAATGGAAACAGCTTTGAAAGCATTATTAAATTCGATTTTGACACCATTAATTTGAATATCTGGGTTTTTATCAATTTCCATGCGGGTTGGAATACCAGTCAAAAACCTATTAATGGTTGAATCGTATGACATACCCAACATACTATTAACCGACATACAAGCCCCCAAATCGGTAATATAAGCCGTTCCTTTAGGCAAAATGCTAGTATCAGCAGTCGGTATATGCGTATGAGTTCCTACAATAGCCCCTACTCTTCCATCTAAATAATGAGCTAAAGTAATTTTTTCGGCGGTAGCTTCAGCGTGCATATCCACAATAATCAAATTGGCTCCTTGAGACTTTAATTCTTCAATTGCTTCATCACAAGCTCTAAAAGGGCAACTCAAAGAAACAATATTCATAAAAACCCGACCTAAAACATTAATTAAACCAATTTTCAAGCCTAATTCGGGTCTATTAATCAAATGAAAGCCTTTTCCTGGTACGCCTTTTGGGAAATTATAAGGTCGGGCAATTTTGGCTTGAGAAATAAAAGTAAAAACTTCTTTTTTATCCCAAATATGATTTCCGCCCGTTAATCCATCAAATCCAGCTTTTATTAATTGCTGATAATGATTTTGGGTTATACCGAAACCGCCAGCCACATTTTCAATATTTGCAAAATTTACATCCAGCTTATTGGTTTCCATAAAATGAATAACCGCTCTAAAAGACTTATCTCCAACAATATCACCCAAAAATAATAATTCCATAAAAATAAAAAAGCCTTTCATCAAATCTTAACTTTTAAAAGCATAGGATAAAATACTCAATCTTGTATAAATTATTAATAAACTACTATTTAAAAAATTTAATGCAAATAAATAAAGTTCGACACCCTGCAAAAAATATATATAAAATTATAGATTAAGAAAAGATATAAAAAATTTAAGAGAATCTAAACTATATTAACTGCTAATATTTGTATTGAATTAGTACAATCACTTATAAAATATGTTTGTTCTAATTTATTAACATCAAAATCATTCAAATTTATGTTTCCTAATCTCGGAATACCAGAATTGGCTATATTATTTGTGATCGGATTAGTCGTTTTTGGTCCCAAAAAATTGCCAGAACTCGGTAAATCTGTAGGGGAAGCTTTAGTCAATTTTAAAAAAGCTTTTCAGAAAACAAGCAATAATGATGACTCTCAATCTAAATTACCAGAATAATAACAATTAAGTTTTAGGAGCAAATAATAAGTGTCTGCCATAACAAATGCTGAACAAAATCTTTTAGCTGAATCAGTTTTATATAATATTTTCGACCGTGTAAATTCCACTCATTTTAATAATGAAGTGCCACTTAGCCGTGTGAAATGGTCTGACCGAATTGGAACTGGTAAAAATTATCATCGTTTTGCCGATTTTACCGTTTTTCAGGACAAACAATTTCAGCCAGTTATAAGGCTTTCTAAACATTTATTAGCCAAAGAAAATATTCAAAAAGTTAGCGAAGTTATTTTTCATGAAATGACACATATTTGGCTCTGGAACACTAAAAAGCCTTGGGGACACACTCCAGAATTTTATGAAAAAATTAAAACTTTTAATGTTGATTTACTTGAATTAAACAATGGATAGAAGCTCTACGCTAGACAAATCTGAAAAGCTCAAACTTAGAAATATATTAAGTAAAGCTAAAATATCACTATATGAATATGAGCTGATTGTCAAGCTGTTGGAGCGTGAACCCAATGAAAATGAAATTTATATGTTTGGGGCTATGTGGTCAGAACATTGTGCTTACAAAAATTCAAAGCCTCTTCTAAAGCTTTTCCCAACCACAAGTAATAAAGTCAAAATATTAGCTGGGCCTGGTGAAAATGCTGGAATTATTGATATTGGCGAAGGAATTAAAATTGCCTTTAAAATTGAATCTCACAATAGACCAACTGCCATTGAGCCTTTTCAGGGAGCAACAACTGGTGTGGGCGGGATTTTGCGTGATATTCTGACTTTAGGAGCAAGACCAATTGCTTTTTTGAATAGCTTGTTTTTTGGTTCACCGACTGATGAAAAGTCTTATTATTTATTGACAAATGCAATTGCTGGAATTGGTCATTATGGTAACTGTACGGGCATTCCGACAATTGGTGGGCAATTATATTTTGATGAAACTTATAAAGAAAACCCATTGGTAAACGCCATGTGCATTGGTTTGCTTGAAACTGAGAATCCGATTCCGTCTGGAGCAATTGGTATTGGTAATCCGATTATTTATGTTGGGTCGGAAACTGGCAAAGATGGCTTGGGTGGTGCGGCATTTGCTAGTAGCGGATTAACAGAAAAAAGCAATAAAGACAGACCAGCCGTACAAATTGGCGATCCTTTTTTAGGTAAATTATTAATTGAAAGTTGTCTGGAAGCTTTTAAAAGTGGTTTTGTTTTGGCTTCACAGGATATGGGGGCGGCGGGCTTAACTTGTGCCTTTACCGAAATGAGTGCCAAAGGCGAAGTTGGTTTTGAAGTTAATTTGGATTTAGTACCAACTCGAGGCAAATTAGAGACGCATGAATATTTGCTTTCTGAATCGCAAGAGAGAATGCTTTTGGTGGCTCAGGCTGGAAAAGAAGCTGAATTAATCAAGATTTTTGAAAAGTATAATTTACCCGCTGTCGTGATTGGAAAAGTTACTGATACTAAATTAGTTACTATTTATCATCGGGGAGAAAAAGTAGTTGAAGTTCCGCCTAAGGCTTTAACTGATCAAGCACCAATTTATTTGCGGGAAGCAATTGCACCTAAAAACACAGTTAATATACTTGGAAAACCAGACTTAGAGCCGAAAAAAGAAATTATTGAAAAATTAGCTTTAAATATATTAAGTTCTGATAATAGTTGTTCAAGGGCTTGGATTTATAAACAATTTGACCAAGAAGTACAATTAAATACTATTTTAAAACCGGGTATGGGAAGCGGAGCTTTATTGCGTTTAAAAAAACCAGATGGCAAATATTCAAAACGAGGCTTGGCTATTAGTGTTGATGGAAATCCAAATTATGTTAAATCAAATCCTTTTTTAGGTGCACAAATTGCCGTAGCTGAAGCCGCCAGAAATATAGCTTGTATTGGAGCAGAAGCTTTAGCCATAACTAATAATTTAAACTTTGGAAATCCTGAAAAGCCCGAGTCATTTTGGTTTTTGCAAGAAAGTGTTAAGGGCATTGCGGAAGGTTGCAAACAATTAGAATTAGCTGTAACGGGCGGAAATGTTAGTTTGTATAATGAATTTGCCGATGGACAGCAGATTTTGCCAACACCCGTTATTGGAATGGTCGGAGTAGTCGAAGATTATAAAAATTCACCGCCAATAAGTTTTAGAAATGCTGGCGATAATATTTGGCTAATTGGTGAAACCTTTAATGAAACCGACTGCCCAAAGCTAGACTGGAATAAAGAAAAAGCTTTATATGAATTTTTAATCGAACAAATAAAAAAACATTATATTCATTCAGCTCACGATTTAAGCGAGAATGGGCTTTTATTAACTTTAATGGAATCAGTTATGGCTTCATCTAATAAGTCTTTGGGAGCGGAAATTAATTTAAATAAAGACCTTAGCTTAAGATTAGATTCTTGTTTAATTGGGGAATCACAAAGTAGGGCTTTAATTACAGCCGCTGAATTCATTGAGTTTGAATCATCTGAGAGGCTTAAAATTGAGAAAATTGGCAAAGTTATAAATAATTCGCAATTAATTGTTAAGTTAAATAATGATCAAGAAATAGTTAATTTATCCGCTGACACAATGAAAGAAGCCAATGACAGACATTTGTGAATTATGGGAAAAGTTTTAGCAATAACGCTCTTAAGCTTGATTTATGCAGGTCTTATTCTTTTTTGGCTGAAAACATCTTCTGATCCTTTGCTTATTATTCTTTTTTTTATTTTCCTTCCGCCTATTCTTTATTTTTTCAATTTCATAGTCCCGCCTCTTCTAAAGAGCTATTTAATAAAAGTAATTGGTAAAAAGAAATTTGCAGCAGTTTCATCTTTTATACATATTTTAAATATTATGGGGACTGTTTTATTAATTTTCAATTTGTTTAAGTATTTAATTCAGTATTTAATAAAGACATTTCAGCATTAACTATCTTGCACTAAAATTTCTGAATCACAGATGGACGCAGATTGTCTGAATCAGGATACCCAAGATTTTAGGATTTGTCTTTTGGCTTTGAGAAAGCTTTATTTTGGCTAAAAAACTGTAAATAAAATATCTGTGAAATCAGTGTTATCTGTGTTAATCTGCGATTCAAAAATGATAAGATTTCATAAAGTCTCTGAAGTAAAGCGAAAACTCCCACGACAATAAGCCAAAGCCAAAGCAGTTGCATCAGCGGCATCATCTGGTTTTATAATATCTGGCAAGCCTAATGACTGCGAAACAACTAATTGAATTTGGGCTTTATTGGCTTTTCCGTGACCGAATAAAACTTGTTTTAAATGAGTTGGTGTAAATTCATGAATATCTTCTAATCCAAATGAATTTATAGCTTCCAGAATAACTCCTCTGGCATGAGCAACGGCAATTCCAGTTTTGACATTTTTAGTAAAGTAAATTAATTCAATGACAGCGGCAGTCGGTTGAAAACGGTTTAATAATTCTAATAAGTCTTGTCTAATAGTATTTAATCTTTTTGATATTGGTAAACCCGCTTTAGTACTAATAACTCCGCATTCAATTAATTCTGGTTTGTCTATTTTATTGTTTAAACCTAATAATGAATAACCAATTAAAGCCAAACCGGGGTCTATGCCCAAAATACGATATTTAAAATTCATAAATTCTTTTTCTTTCCAAAATTACGAATAAAGTCCCAAATATATTCCAAAAAGCTATACACAACTGGAATTACAAATAAAGTTAAAATTGTAGATGTGATAATTCCGCCAATAATTGCTCTAGCCATAGGCGATCTTAATTCCGAGCCAGCTCCTAAGCCCAAAGCCAAAGGCAAAATACCCAAAGCCGCCGCCAAAGAAGTCATAATAATTGGTCTTAAACGAGTTTCCCCCGCAATTGCCAAAGCTTCTTTGAGTGAAATATTATCTTCTTTCCGCTTTTGATTAGCAAAGTCAATTAATAAAATTCCGTTTTTAGTAACTAAACCCATCAAAGTTATTACTCCAATCATAGACATTAAATTGAGAGTGTCTTTAGTTAAAAACAAAGTGATAAAAACCCCAATCAAAGCCAAAGGCAAAGTAAACATAATCGCAAAAGGCTGAATAAATGAATTAAACTGAGAAGCCATAATTAAATAAATAAAAATTACTACCAAAACTAAAGCTTGAACGCCATAAAAAACCGCTTCCTGAAGGTCTTCTGCTTCTCCACCAAAAACAATTTTATAACCAACTGGCAAGCCTTCTTCAATGGGTTTGAGTTTAGTTTTAATTACTTTTAATACTTCGCCTGGTGATTTACCCTCAACATCACCCGTAATTGTGATTTCACGCAAAAGACTTTGATGTTTAATTTTACTTGGTCCTGAATCACTACTTAAACTTGCCACTTGACTAAGAGGAATTAATGACTCAGTGCTAGAAGTCAAACGAATATTTCTTAGAATTTCTTCGCTATTTCTTAAGGTTTTTGGCAATCTAATTAAAACATCATATTCTTCACCATTCGGGGCTTGCCAAGTATTTGACTTATCACCTGTAAAAATATAATTTAAAGCCGAAGAAATATCTGATAAATTCAAACCCAAATCAGCCGCTTTCTGACGATTAATATCAATATTTAAATTTAATCTACTTTTTTCTAATGAAGTATCAATATCCACTGCTCCAGAGCTTTCTTTGACTAAAGTCATTATTTCTTTGGATAATTTTTCAATTAATTTATTATCTGCTCCCTGAACACTAATTTGAATTGGACTACCGCCAGGGCCACCTTTTCCTTCGGAAGTAACAAAAGCTTTAATGCCGCCCAATTGAGCTAAATCACTACGCAAAGCTTTCATAATAGCGGCTTGATTTCGATTTCTTTTTTGCTTAGGAACAAGTTTGACAAATAATTTGCCCTCTGAAACTTCACCGCTAAAGCCTCCACCAACCGAAGCATAAATAAATTCAACTTCACTAGAATATTTCTTTTTGATAATTTTCATGGCTTCTTTGGCTTTCCGCTCTGTATAATCTAAAGTCATATTAACGGAAGCTTTCAGCGAAACACGGATTTGAGCTTTATCTTGCTCTGGCAAAAAAGAACCGCCCAGATGAGGCACTAAAGCACAACTACCAATAAAAAGTAAAAGCGTAATAAAACTTGTAATAAAAGGATGCTCTAAAACCCAATAAACCGAATTGCGATAAGCTTTTGCTAAATTGTCAAAACTCTGATTGAATGACTCTAAAGATTTACCAATAAAACTATTATGTCCCCGTGGATCTGGCCAAATACTCGATAACATAGGATCAAGCGTAAAAGAAACAAAAAGTGAAACTAAAACCGCTGAAGCGACCGTAATACCAAACTCGGTGAAAAATTTACCAGTCATTCCTCCCATAAAGCCAATTGGTATAAAAACAGCTACAATTGTAAAAGTAGTAGCCATAACAGCCAAACCAATTTCTTTTGTGCCGTCCAAAGCCGCCTGAAAATGATTTTTACCCATATCAACATGCCTGACAATATTTTCCCGCACAACAATAGCATCATCAATTACCAAGCCCACTGACAAGCTTAAAGCAATTAAAGTCATAATATTAAGCGTAAAGCCAAATGCACCCATAACCGCAAAAGAGGCTATTAAAGAAATTGGTAAAGTTAAACCCGTAATTACGGTACTACGCCAACTGTTTAGGAAAACATAAACAATTAAAATGGTTAATAAAATTCCAATAAACATTGAAGAAGTAAGTTCATGCACCGAATCTTTAATGCTAATTGAATTGTCCCGAATGACTTTGAGAGAGGTGTTTTTTGGTAAAGTTTTATTGATTTCTTCAACTTTTTTTAAAATTCCTTCTGAGGTTTTAACTGTGTTTGCACCACGGATTTTTGTAATATCAAAAGCAATAATTCTTTTAGTATCCAGCAAGGCAGCGGATTTTGGCTCTTCGATATCATCTTTAATGGTTGCAATATCAGATAATTTAATTGGTATTTGACCACGAGTTGCAATTATAATGTTGGAAAAGTCGGCTGGATCAAGGATTTTGCCTTTTACTCTAACTTGCTGAGAAATATTATCTTTTTCAATTTCGCCAACTGGTATTTCTTGATTTGACTGTCTAACAGCTTGAATGACTTTTTCAATACCAATTTTCTTTTCATTCATCAAAGCTGGATTCAATTCAATTTTAATTTGACGATTTACTTCTCCAATAATTGAAACTTGACCAACTCCATATGAACTTTCAAGTCTTTTTTTTAAGGTTTCTTTTGCCATATTAGACAATTGACTTACATTTTTAGTTTCAGAAGTTAAAGCCAAGGAAATTATCGGTAAAGCGGTTGGATCATAACTTCGGACAACGGGTTCTTCAATATTTTCAGGCAAAATTCTTCTCAGCCGAGAAACAGCGTCTCTAACATCTTGCATAGCTGAATCTTTATTTCTTTCGAGCTGAAATTCAATGACAATATTACTTAAACCTTCATATGAAGTTGATTTTATTCGTTTAACACCTTCTAGCGGATTAACAGCCTCTTCAATTTTTTTAACAACTTCTTCTTCAATTACTTCAGGACTAGCTCCCGGATAAGTAACATTAACAACCGCAATTGGAAATTCGACATTTGGTGTTTCTTCAATTCCTAAGCCCAAATAAGAAATAGCTCCTATTACCACAAAAGCCACCATAATCATAATGGCAAAGACTGGTCTTTTAATTGCAATTTCAGTAATTAACATAAATTAAATTTAAGCGAATAAATATTGTCTTCTTTTAAGCTTCAAGACATTAAAAGGATTATAAAACTGTATTATTTTTTAATTATTTTAACTCATTTTGCCTAAGTCCTATAAAATAAATTAGACTTTGTAAATAATAAAAACAATAAAAATGAGCCAAGATGAAAGAACTGATTCATATAAATTAAGAGAAGAACGATTACACAAAAAAGAGTTTTTACTCGAAAATTTTCAAATTAATCCTTATCTTTTGCATTTGGAAGAAGGTTTTAAGGCAACTGAAGAAAATAATTCTCGCTCTCAATCAGAACATTTGTGGACTGAATTTAAAGCAAATCGTTTATTAAGTCAAGAATTTAAAGAAAAATTTGAAAATTTACCTGCTGGTGAAAAAAATGAAAATTTAATTTGGGTGGCTGGGCGAATTCATAGTGACCGAAATAATGGTATGTTTTTGGATATTTATGATGAAAATGGCAAAATTCAAATTGTTACTGAAAAATCAGAATTAGAAAATCCAGCTTCATATCAGCAATCTGAAAAGCATTTACTCGAATTAATTGACAAAGGCGACATTATTGCCGTTCAAGGAAATCCATATCGTACTCCTAGAGGAGAATTAAGCTTAAAAAGCAAGACAATCTGGTTACTTTCCAAGGCAATTCAGCCGCCACCCGAAATTATTGAAAACAAAAGAAGAAGACTTGGCTTAACCGATGTAGAAACTAAATACAGACAAAGATATTTAGACTTAATGGTCAATCCAGACAGCCGTGAGGTTTTTAAAAAGAGAGCCAAAATTATTGCAGAAATTAGACATTATTTAAATGAAAAAAACTTTTTGGAATTTGAAACGCCAGTCTTGCAAACTGAAGCGGGAGGAGCGGCGGCTAAACCTTTTACTACTCATCATAATGCTTTAAACTTGGGGCTTTATTTGCGTATTGCCACTGAATTACACTTAAAGCGTTTATTGGTTGGAGGATTTGAGCGAGTTTATGAAATTGGACGCATTTTCCGTAATGAAGGAATTTCAACAAGGCATAATCCAGAATTTACTTCAATTGAAATTTACCAAGCTTTTGCTGATTATACTGATATGATGAGCTTGACGGAAAATTTAATTATTGATTTAGCCGAAAAAGTTTTAGAAAATACGGTTATTCATTATAAAAATCATGAAATTAATTTAAAACCTGCTGGCGGTTGGCGAAAAGTCAAAATGACTGATTTGGTGCATGAAATGACTGGTAAATTAATTGATCCCGAAAAAACAACTTTAAGCGAAACCGTTAATTTTGCCAAAGAAGCCAAAGTTGAAATTAAAGCTGAAATGACGGTCGGGGAAATATTAATTGAGTTTTTTGAGCAAAAATGTGAAGCCAAATTAATTCAGCCAACCTTTGTAACTCATTATCCAAGGGACAATTCTCCTTTGGCTTTTTGCTCTGCTCATTCAGTCAAGGCTAATGAAAACAAAATCAATAATAATCCTCAAACTTTAGAACGATTTGAATTATTTGTTTGTGGGCGAGAATTGGCAAATGGCTTTACTGAATTGAATGATGGACAAATACAAAAGCAAGTTTTTGAAATGCAGCAAAAGCAAAGACAAGCTGGTAATGAAGAAGCTCATCCTTTAGATCAAGATTTTGTGGAAGCTTTGGAATATGGTATGCCACCTGCTGGCGGAGTTGGAATTGGAATTGACCGTTTAATTATGTTATTGGTAAATGCTGAATCAATCAGAGATGTCATTTTATTCCCGACCATGAAACCTGTGCATTAATTTATCCAGAGCCACTTTAACACTTCGGATACTCCCGTTGATACTTTGCCCTTGAGCTTTTTTGTTTTTAAGGTTAAACTTTTTAATATTGTCTTATATCCAAATGGGTATAATTATTAATGGAAATACTTTTTTATACTTTCTCAAATGGTAAAAGTCCGATCAAAAGTTTTATTGATGAAATGACTGTTTCTGATAGGGCTAAAGTTTTAGGATGTCTGAAAAGTATTGAAGAGCTTGGTTTTAATACTCCCCGAGTAGAATTCAGGCAGATTGAAGGAAAGCTTTGGGAAATAAAAATCAGGACTCAAGCGGCTGGCTATCGATTTTTCTATATAACACTTAGGAAAAGTAAATTAGTTATATTGCACGCTTATAAAAAACAATCACAAAAAGCTCCCATGAAGGAAATTGAAATAGCAATTAATAGACAAAAGGAGATTGAAACAAATGAAGCCAATTACTTTGAATGAGATTATTGAAGAACAAAAAAAAGACCCTGAATTCACTTTGCTATACGAAGCAGAACAAAGGCTCAATCAAATTTCTCGACAAGTTTATGAAATGAGAAAAAGGGCTGGATTGACTCAAGAAGAGCTTGCAAAAAAAGCACATACTACTCAAGCTGTTATTGCTCGCTTAGAGTCTGGAAAAGACTTAAATCGTATTCCTTCTTTATCATTATTAAATCGCTTGGCTATCGCTTCTAATGCAAAGTTACAAATAAGTTTTGAGTATGGAGTTTAACTAATTCACTTACCTACAATTAAAATCTATGAAATTAAAAGTCGCTCTCATTCAGCAAAGTTGCACTGGCAATCGAATGGAAAATATTGATAAAACCATTTCGATGATTGAAAAAGCTAGCCAAGACGGAGCTGAGCTAATTGCCTTGCAAGAA
>CANLFK010000002.1 GCA_947489925.1 Candidatus Caenarcanales bacterium | reverse complement strand
GCATTGAAAAATCACCTGGTAAAGTAGCAAAAATATGTGAATTTTCGGGCAAGCTTTTGGTGAAATTACTTAATTTAATTAAATCAATAAAAGTTAAATTTGAATCGGTTAAAACACTATCCAGAGAGGCTTTAATTAATTGTGGAATTCTGGCATACAAAGATGGATCAGCTAGTTTTTGTTTAATAGCTCTCAAGAAAATTTGTTGCCTTTGAATACGACCAATATCGCCCAAATTATCATGCCGAAAACGCAAAAAACCAACAGCTTGCTTACCAGTTAAAGTTTGTCTTCCAGCTTCCAGATTAATATTTAAGCCATCAGTTTTATCTCTGTAAACCATTCTCTTGGGAATATCAACTGCAATGCCACCTGCTTCATCAATAATTTTTTCAACACCTTTTGTATCAACTAAAATGAAATGGTCTATTTTTAAATCAAAAAGTCTTTCAAGTGAATTTCTTAAAGCAGTTGGTCCACCCAAAACATTAATCGAATTGATTTTATCTGGACTTTTGCCATTGATAAAAACCCTTGTATCTCTTGGTATATTGAGAGCAACTATTCTTTTATTTATTGGATCAAATTTGAATAAAATAATAGTGTCTGTTCTTCCATGAAAAGTATTTTTGACTTTAACAGCATAACCATATTTACTTGTTTTATATTCTTGATCAGTGCCAGCAACCATGATAATGACTGGCTTTTGCAAATTATAATTAAGCGGATTAGGAATATTTAAAGAATTTTTATAATAATAATGAGAATAAGTAAATCCAAAGCTGATCAAAAGCGTAAAACTCAATAATATAAGCTTTATAATAAAAATTCTTTTTTTTGGTTTTTGTTCTTTATTTGGTAAAGGATTCATGCAAAATAAAGTATTTAATAATCAAAATATTATAATTTATTTATACAATTAATTTATTGTTATTACATTAGTTGGGCTTATCCAAGGTGTTTTAACTTTAAAAGTATTTGATTTACAAGAAATCCCTATATTTAATTGCTTGAAATAATCATTTACTGCTGGAATTTCTGAGAATTTAATACTCTCTCGTAATTTCATTACTGCTTTTATTAAATCAAAAAGAATACAAAGTTTTTATTTCCTTAAGTGCTTCTATGCTACTAACCAATGATGCAGGTACTTTATTACTGAACCCAGCCTGAGATTTAGATGTTTTTAAATTAGATAAAGCCTTAATTGATCCGTTGGAAACTGGGATTTTCATAGTAATAAATTTAACTTTTATAGTTTATTGTTAAGTGTTTTACATATTTTATTATAGCAATCCCGAAATAAAGTGAACTAGTGTTTAATTAGTTTCTAAAGAATTTCATTTGCTAAACCCCCTTCGCCCCCTTGACAGGGGGAACTAAATGTTTTAGTATTCCCAAGATTATATTTTTTAATCAGTTAAAAGCTTATCTGATGGTTTAAGTCTAGCTTTAAACTTGATAGTTTTTCAATAAAAATTCCAGAACTCCCTCTGTCAAGGGGGCTGGGGGGTTTATTAAGTCATAAAATATTCAAGGTCTATTTTAGTCTGGGATTGTTATAGTAATTTTCAAACTGGTCAAATAAATTAGCTAAAATCACACTTCAAGAATTAAAATGAAGCATTATTTGTAATTAAAAAATTAATTTATAATGACTGAAATCTCAACCTTAGAAATTGCCAATATTGCCAAATTAGCCCGCTTAGCTATTCCTGAAGATGAATTACCTGTCTTTGCGAGTGAATTAAGTAAAATTTTTAATTATGTTGAAAGCTTAAATTCTATAAATACTGACAATATTCAACCTTTGGCTCAGCCTTCTGGCGGCTTAAATGAAACTCCTTTGAGAGCAGATGAATTAAATGATTTAAGCAAAAATATAATTGATAAAATGATCAAAATAGCTCCCCAAATGGAAGGTAATTTCTTTAAAGTGCCTAAAATGGCTGATTAAACAATGCCAACTAATTCAATTAATCCAAAATATGTTTTTATTACTGGTGGAGTCGTCAGTAGCTTAGGTAAAGGTATAATTGCTTCTTCTTTGGGGCTTTTACTCAAAGGGCGGGGCTATAAAGTTACTATTCAAAAACTCGATCCATATTTAAATGTTGATCCAGGTACTATGAGTCCTTATCAGCACGGAGAAGTTTTTGTAACTGAAGACGGTGCCGAAACAGATCTGGATTTAGGGCATTATGAAAGGTTTACTGGTTCTAATTTATTTAAAATCAATAATGTAACGGCTGGACAAATTTATCTTTCGGTAATTAATAAAGAGCGAAAAGGTGAATATTTGGGCGGAACAGTTCAAATGGTACCTCATGTTTCAAATCAAATTAAAACTAAAATCTTTGAAGCCGCTTATACAACTGAATCTGAAATTGTAATAGTCGAAGTTGGTGGCACAGTCGGAGATATTGAGAGCTTAATTTTTCTTGAATCAATCAGACAAATAAAAAAAGATGTTGGTTGGAATAATGTCGCTTATTTGCATGTAACTTTAATTCCTAATTTAAAAGCAACCAATGAGCTAAAAACCAAACCAACTCAGCATTCAGTCGAAATATTGCGTGGTCGTGGCATAAATCCAGATATTTTAGTCTGTCGGGCAGAAAAGCCAGTTTCCAAACAAATTAGAGAAAAATTATCTTTATTTTCAGATGTCGCTCTGGATTCGGTTATTGAATGTCGAGATGTTAAATCAATTTATGAAGTTCCTTTAAACTTAGAAGAACAAAATTTAACCAAAAGACTATTAAATCGCTTGCAATTGGAAGAAAGAGCTTTAAATATTGATTCTTGGAAGTCGGTTGTCGAGAAAATTAAAAATCCAACTCAAAAAATTAAAATCGCCATTGTCGGTAAATATACAAAACTAAGCGATGCTTATATCAGCGTAATTGAATCTTTGCGTCATGCTTCAGCCGTGCAGGATTCTGAAATCGAAGTTAAGTGGGTTTTATCTGAAGATATTGAAGAATTTAATAAAAAGAATTTGTCTCTGGAAGAAGCTTTTGAAGATGTAAAAGGTATTTTAGTACCAGGTGGATTTGGAGATCGTGGAATAGAAGGCAAAATAAGAGCTATTCAATACGCTCGTGAAAATAAAATTCCATTTTTGGGTTTGTGCTTGGGTATGCAATGTGCGGTTATTGAGTTTGCCAGAAATGTGGCGGGGCTTTCGGGGGCAAATAGTACCGAGTTTGCTAATGATACTCCTCATCCAGTAATAGACTTTTTGCCAGGTCAATCAGATAATACCGATAAAGGCGGTACTATGAGGCTGGGAAGCTATCCTTGTGAATTGGAAAATAATAGTATTTCGCTGGAAGCTTATAAAACTAAAACTATAAATGAAAGACATAGACATAGATATGAATTTAATAATTTATTTGGTAATAAACTAAAAGAAGCTGGTTTAATTGTGGCGGGTCGGTCGCCAGATGGTAAATTAGTTGAAATTATTGAAATACCAAAAGACAAACATCCATTTTTTGTTGGTACACAATTTCATCCAGAATACAAATCTCGCCCAGACAAAGTTCATCCTTTATTTTTATCTTTTATAAAGGCTTGCTTGGGGTTTTAAATAAAAATAAAACTTAATGGGAAAACACCAAAATTAAATTTGTATAACCCTAGAAAATTGATATTAAGCCCCATTAAAAGAGTATATTTAACTTAAATTTAAAGAAAGTCTTTTTTAATAAATTATATAAATCAACCGAACTGAGAGTTTAGCTTTTTATGAGTATTAATTTTGAAAGAGAAAATCCATTTTTAGGAAAAAAAAGTGATTTAGACAACATTTTAAGTAAAGCTTTAAATCATACTAATAAAGATAAAACTAAAACTAATGAGTCTAATAATCTTAAACCCAATCAATTAGCCGATGATTCATTCAAACTAAACAGTAATAATAATATAAACCTTGACTCAATAAAAGGCTTTGGAATACAAAATGGCTTTAAGCCTTCAAATAATTAATTCTTTATTGATTAACTCTAAAATTTTCATTGTTTTATTTGCTCTCATAGTTTTATTTTACTCATTTCTTTAATACTTAAACAATCCATTTATCCGCTAAATTTGGACTCTGGCTATGAGGTTCTGGACTAAGAAAAAGTATAATCCCATCTATTTTTATAAATATCTTTAATGCTTTCCGCTTCTCTAAATGAATGCTTTTGGATATTTTCTAAAGTTTGTTTAATCTCTTCTTCGGGATAGTTAATTAGTCTTGAGTAAGGGTGCTCAATTAAAAATATCCATAAATCAGCTACAAATTTAGCTTGCTCTTCAGATTTCTCAGATAATTTAGCAAAGCTTTCAAATAAAAAATAAAAGTCATCAATTTGTGAATGCTTCTCAAGAGGAAGTTCTAAAGTATCTCTTAAAAGTTTTTCAAAACCTGCATCTAAGTCTTTTATTAACTCTATCCATTCCGCTAAAGATAAGTACAAATAAGTATCTTTTTTCTCTTCCTTGTTTAATCTATCTAAGCATTGTTGCCAAATCTTTTTAAGGTCAATTTTTTGTGAGTCTGAATATCTACCTACTCTAAATTCTCCAAGAAAGCTTTTAAATAAATCATTAGTACCATTTGATATTAAATCATTTAGCAGTATTAATTCAGTGTCTCCTTTTGGTAATACTGATAGTGAAGCTATTTGATTTGCTATTATTCTATAAAAATCACTTCCTTCTTTAAGTACTTGATATTTTATTGCTTTATCATAATGTCCAGCTTCTATAAAAACTTTACTTAGCTTTTCATTTAAGCCAATATGCCATGCTCGGTA
This sequence comes from Candidatus Caenarcanales bacterium, assembly GCA_947489925.1. Classification (GTDB taxonomy): domain Bacteria; phylum Cyanobacteriota; class Vampirovibrionia; order Caenarcaniphilales; family Caenarcanaceae; genus JAAFJH01. The sequence goes on along the minus strand of CANLFK010000002.1, from coordinate 28,367 downwards.
ACAATAAGAGTAAAATGCAGCATACCACTTATCGTCTTTATCTTTTGGAAATATTTTATTCACATTCTTTTCTGCCCAATCTTTATTGGCGGAGTTAATATAAAAAAAGAATAATCCTAGACAGCACCATAAATGTGGATAATCTGATGTACTAGCTGAATCTAAACACTTTTCAAAATAATCTAAAATATTTGAATTAAATAATTTACTTTCTTTTATTTTTGCTTCTTCTAAAACAAATTGCATTAGATTATCTAAAATTACACCTCTTGGAGCATTTAAATAACCATTTAGTGGCTCATCTTTCCAGTGATCATAAGTCTTATTATCTTCTGTTTTTTCTGCACATTGTAATAATAATTTTTCAATATTTGAAAGTGTTGATTTATTAATTAATTTGATTAGTAATTCACTGATATGACGCAATAAAGAATCATCACTATCAGTTTCACGAGAATTTATTAACTCTTCTAAAAAAACTAATAAACATTGAATTTCTTCTTCTGACACAAGCTCTAAAAGATTTAAGCTTTGCAATGATTCTATAAATAAAGAGAGAGTATATTTTTGAGAACAATCATAATCCCAAGAATTAGTTTCTATTTGTATGAAATTTGCTGAATCTAAAAATTCGTATATTTCTTTGGTCAAATATTTTTCAGGTTTTTGTTTTATATCATTTTCTAAAGCTTCACCAAGCCCAGAAGTCCAGTCAAACGAATTATGTTTTAATTTTTTTAATTCATCTTCTGAAGGTTTATAATTTTTAATATATTCAAGTACTTCTTTTACGGAATTTTTTGAACTAAGCTGAGTACCTAAGTCCAATGTTTCAGCAATATGAACTTCATTAATTGTATAAAGCTTAACTTCTCCTATAAGAGAACCATCTAAGTCTTCTTTTGACCACTTATCTTTTCCTGTTTTTTCTGCCAGCTTTTTATATTCATCAGCAAGCTTTTGATTGCAAAAGGTTTTATCTTCTTTTTGTAATAAAACTATTTTTAGCTGTCTCTGATATGCTCTTATTTCTTCTTTTTGTGCTTCATCTTCTTCATTATAAAATTTTTTATTTAAGTCATATTCATCTAACCAGCTAAAAAACTTATCTACTTCTTCCGTGTTTAAGTCTTGATGATTCTGTAAAAGTATAAAAAATTCGGGCTTAATTGAATAATTAATAAATGGATTGAAAGGTAAATTCCAAAGCAAATCTTTCAGTTCATCGTATTTATGATTAATAACAAATATTGCTATTCTTTGATAAATAGATTTGTCTTTCTTTAAATATTCTTGAACTTTATTCTTTAAGTAATCAGTACTTTGTTCTAATAAAGTCATATATAAAAAATAAACAGATAGTTTCTCAAAGAAATCAGAATCACGGTATTTAGAATCTGGCTTCTGTTGTTTTATTATTTTCCTTATTCTAAAAGCCCAAAAACTAATTAGGTTTGAATTTTTTGAAGTACTTTCTTTTTCAATAAAATTTATACGCTCTTCGCAAATATCAATTAATTTTTCTCTATCTTTATTTATAATTTTTGAATAATAATTTTCTAAAAGCTTTTCAATTGAAAGTTGATCTACTGAGCTTGAAAGTAAAACACTTTTAATAAAACAAAAAAATAATTTTGGCTCACTGTCTTTTTTTAATAATTTGGGTAATAGTTTTTCTTTAATACTAATAGTTGAACGACTTAAATACTTTTCTCCTAAAAATTCAATGTGTTTTTCACTTAATTGTTCAAGCTCAAAATTACAAATTATTTCGATTAAACACGCTCTTGAATTAGGATTATATATTACTTCCTCTTGCTTATCTTTTTTATCCTTCAGAAAATCTATAAAACTATCAACTAATTCAATAAAAAGATTATCAGTATCACTTTTCTGAGAAGGTTCTTTGTTTATTTTGATCAGAAAAGTAAAAAGAGATGAGTAAGAAGCCCAGTCTTTTCCTTCTTCATCTTTGCTTAAACCTATTTTCATAAAGTTTTGTGGTTCTAAAAATCCATTGCGTTTCAGTCCTTCTAACCATTTCAAATAAGTCTCTTTCGGTACATGATTCAAAGCATCTCTAAAAATTTGCTCTTGTGTATCATATTTTTCTTTTACTTTATGTTCTATTAACAAAGCGTTAATCTCTTCAAATGAAATGTCTGACTTTTTAATAGTTTCTCTAGCTATAGCAAAATCTTTTATAAGTAATGAATTAACCCACTTTTCCAAAACAACAATTAACTGCTCATAGCCTAACTTATCATGATTAAAATCAATTAATTCAATACCTAATTCTTCAAGATAAATCTCGTCAAAGTCTTTTTCTATTTTTTCAAAAGAACAATAACCTTTTAAAAGAAAATGTTTTTTTGTTAATTCTTTTTCTGGGAGAGCATATTGCAGTAGCTCAAATTCCTTTAATCCATAACCAATAAATAATACTGTGTACTGTTCAAATAAATCTTTTAAGAATTTTATAAACTCTAAGTCTTTATATCTTTTTAAATAATTTGGTGTTGTAAAAATTAGCTGCTCATAATCTCCCTGTTCTTGAGGCGAAACCGTTCCATGAATTTTAAAAAGTTGATTCAGCTTATTTCTACTTGAAGAATTTTCTATTAAAGGTAACTTGTCACTTGTAAAATCTTTATAAGTAACTTCTCTAAGACCTTTTAGATATTTATCGATTACTTTATCCGCATTAGTAGTTATTTTTAAAACATTTTGTAATTTTTGAATAATTTTGTATATATTTTTATCTTTTTCTTGATCGTGTTTTTTTTCCTTTGATTCCAAATGGGTTTTTATAATATTAAAAAAACTTTTTTTAGCTTCTTCTTTATCTTCTCTTTTGTCTTCAAATAATTTATAAATAACTGTCAAAAGTTTTTTATTATCTGTTTCTTTCTTTAAAGACTCTTTATACTGGAAATCATTAGTACCTATTTGCTCATCTTTTATAATTGCTTGACACAACTCTGTCCATGTAGGACAACCAGCTAAATTAGATATTCCAGCACCAATAAACAGACACAATTTGCCATTTTTATAAGCATTCTCAATTAGCTCATACTTTTCTTTAGATGGAATCGTTTCACTCATAAATCCAAATAATCAAATAAATATAAAGATCAAGAATAGCAAACTTAATTTTAAAACTTTAGAAAGAGTAATTCTATTTTAAACATATTAATTAAAGACAAACTTTTTTCAGATATTTATTATGTAAATAATTTTATTTTTATCTTTGTCGTGTAAGGCTTAATAGTCACCGCCAATCCACAATGATACTCGGGAAGAGGAGAAGGAGGAATATATAAAAAGTTAAAAATAAATAAGCATAGAGATACTAAAACCGAAATAAGTAAACGGATAATTATTTCGGTTTTCATTTTTTAACAAAATTTAAAATCTTTGCAAATATTTATCTACTTCCCAAGCTGAAACATAAGTTCTGTATTCATCCCATTCACGAGTTTTCGCTTTAATAAATTCATTATAAATATGCTCGCCCAAAGCTTCTCTCGCTAAATCACTTTTTTTGAATTCTTCAAGTGCTTCATACAAACTACCCGGCAAACTTGGTATTGAATGCTCTAATCTTTCCGCTTCATTCATATCATAAATATTAACCTGAGTTGGAGCTGGTGGAGCGATTTTATCTTCAATTCCTTTTAAGCCAGCCGTTAGCATAACCGCAAAAGCTAAATAAGGATTACAACTTGGATCTGGAGAGCGAAGTTCAATACGAGTAGATTTTCCTCTTTTGGCTGGAACTCTAATTAAGGCACTACGATTGGAAGGTGACCAAGCAATATAAACAGGTGCTTCATATCCAGGTATTAATCGTTTATAGCTATTGACCAAAGGATTGGTTACAACGGCAAATTCACGAATATATTTTAAAAGCCCACCAATATAATAAAGTGATTTTTGGCTCAATTGATATTCAGCTTTTTCATCTAAAAATGTATTATTGCCATTAATATCACCCAAAGATTGATTACAATGCATACCAGATCCATTAATACCAAAAACTGGCTTAGGCATAAAAGTGGCGTGCAAACCATAATCAGAGGCAATTTTGCGAGTTACAATTTTGAAATTAACAACATTATCAGCAGTCATTAAAGCATCACCGTATTGAAAATCAATTTCATGTTGTCCTTCAGCTACTTCATGGTGAGACGCTTCAATATTAAAACCTAAGCTCTCTAAAACTTCCGTAATTCTGCTTCTGACATCTTCAGCTAAATCATCGGGTGCTAAATCATAATAACCAGCCGCATCGTGGGTATCCATCGTAACATTGCCTTTACTGTCTTTTTTGAATAAGAAGAATTCAAGCTCTGGGCCAACATTAAAAACATAACCAAGGTCAGAAGCTTTTTTGAGAACTCTTTTTAAATTATTGCGTGGACAGCCTTCAAAAGGAGTTCCGTCTGGATTATAAATATCACAAATTAATCTAGCGGCTTTTTTTCCACCTTGAGTCCAAGGCAAAACCTGAAAAGTGGCTTTATCGGGGAAGAAAAACATATCTGAGGTTTCAATCGAACGAAAACCAGCAATCGAAGAGCCATCAAGCATAATTTCATTATTAAGAACTTTGTCTAGCATATCGACATGAACAGTCATTTGCTTAGGACGACCATGCAAATCTACAAATTGTAATTGAATATGCTGGACATCTTCCGCTCTAGCAATTTCGGTAATTTGAGAGCTACTTAATTCTTTGCGAGCTGAATTTGATTTGCTGGTTATAGTCATAATTAATCTTTATAATTATTTAATTTGGAAAACATTTTTTGATTATAAAACGAAATTGAAATTAATTTTTATTCTTAAGCTAAATAATTTAAGAAATACACCAGTTTGAATATTTAGGCAATTGATTATGCACCAAAGCAAAATACAAATCTTTTAATTTAGTGGTAATTGCTCCAACTTCACCATCTCCAATTTTATAATAATCCACCGAAGTAATTGGGCTAATTTGTGCTCCAGTTCCACAGAAAAACATTTCATCAGCAATATATAATTCGGTGCGGTCAATCGTTCTTTCTTCGGTTTCAAGTCCTAATTCGTCTTTGGCTAATTGAATAATTGTACTTCTGGTAATTCCTTCGAGTATATTATCGGTTACAGGGCTAGTAATTAATTTGCCATTCCGCACTAAAATTAAATTCATGGCACTTCCTTCCGCTACATGACCTCTTTCGTCCAAAACAATAGCATCAGCAAAATTACTTAAAAGTGCATCGGTTTTAGCCAAAGCCGTATTCACATAACTACCAGCAATTTTGGCTCTGGCTGGTATAGCATTATCTTCTACTCTTCGCCAGCTGGATACCGTTACCGAAATACCTTTAGTTGTATCAATATAATCACCCATTGGAAGAGCAAAAAGACAAAATTCATCTTTATTATTTAAAAGAGCTGGCCCAATTCGTAAATCAGCTTTATAAGCAATTGGTCTGATATAAGCATCTTCTTTTGGTTTATTTAAATTAATTAATTCTTTTGTTAATTCGACTAATTGTTCAGGTGATTGCTTAATTTCAATTCTTAGGATTTTGGCACTTTGTTTTAATCTTTGATAATGCTCTAAAGGGCGAAAAATATAAGATTTGCCTTCTTTTTCATTCCAGTAAGCTCTAATTCCTTCAAAGACTGAAGTTCCATACAAAAAAGCATGCGTTGAAACACTAATTTTGGCTTTTTCGGCACTTACAAATTTTCCTTCAAAATAAACATTTGGATATAAGCTCACAGAAGATTACCTTTTTAAACAAAATTTTTTCAGATCTTAACATTGTTTATCAGTAATTTGCCGTGCTTTCATTATGAGTAAAAGTTCTTTATTATAATAAAATTACAAAAAATGTCTATTTCGGTTCAATTCTTTTTTAATCAGGACTAAGATATAAATATGATGAAATATAAAAATTTTTATGCTGAATTAGACTATTCAGACGAAGATAATTTATTTTATGGAAAAATTGCTGGGATTAAATCTCTGATTAGTTTTGAAGGTGATTCCGTTAATTCATTGAGAAAAGGTTTTCAAGAAGCAGTAAATGATTATCTTAATTTTTGCGAAAAGCTCGGGCTTAAACCTGAAAAGCCATACTCTGGAAATATAACTTTAAGAATTGAACCACAAGATCATATAATTATTTCTTTAGCAGCAAAAAAAGCTGGCACAAGTTTAAATAAATTTATTGCTGAGTGTGCAAAAACTAGAGCAAAACAACTAATTTAATAACAATTAATTCAATAAAAAATGTCTATTTCAGTTCAATTCTTTTTTAATCAGGTTAAGCTTTACGCAAAAGAAATTTCTTTGGGTACTTTTTTGCTAATCGCCACAAATGGACTAGGCGTTTATATACCTTTACTGATCAAGTCTTTAATTGATAATTTAGTCAAAAATAATTTAAAAATAGATCAAAATATTTTATTTAATTTAAGTTTGGTTATAATTTTAGCTCTCTTAATGGCTGGTATTCGCACAGCATCACGAATTGTATTATTTGGTATTGGTCGGCGTGTTGAATCAGAGCAGAAACAAAACTTTTATGAACATTTATTAAAGCTTGATTTAGCTTATTTTAGTACACAAAGAATTGGCGATTTAATTTCCCGTGCGACCAATGATATTTTAGCTATTAGGCAAATGATGGGTTTTGGTTTATTAAATATTGTCAATATTGTCTGGGTTTATCTTTTGACTTTACCGATTATGTTTAAGCTCAATGCATCACTAACTTTTTATATTTTGCTAGGTTATTTACCCATATTTATGTTAGTCAGGCATTTAAGCCTACAACTCAAAACCAAACAAATTGAAGCTCAAGAACAATTAGGCTCATTAAGCTCATTCATCGAAGAAGATTTAAATGGCATACAAGTAATTAAATCTTATAGCCAAGAAACCCGAGAAATTGAAAGATTTGAAAAAGTTAATAATAAATATTTAAATACTTCAACCGAATTAGCCCGCTGGAGAGGTATTATTTGGCCAATTATGGAACTTGCTCGAGGTATTAGTTTTTTTATATTGCTTTTTTATGTCAGCAAAGGGCTTTTGTCAGCTGGCACAATTGCGGCTTTTTTAATTTACCTAGAAAGGCTTTTATTCCCCACCGCTATTATGGGCTGGTTAATTACCATTTTTCAGAGAGGGGCTGTTAGCGTACAAAGAATAAAAGAAGTCTTTGATGAAAAAGCACATATTATTGATAATTCTGCTAACCCGGCTTTAATCGTAGTAAAAGAAGCTAATATTAAAATTCAAAATTTAGACTTTCAATTCCCAGACACTGAACAAAAAGCCTTAAATAATTTAAATATCGAAATTAAAGGTGGAAAATTTGTTGGTATTGTCGGTTTAATTGGCTCTGGAAAAAGTACTTTGGCTAATGCTTTAATGCGATTAATTGATATAAAACCAAATTCGATTTTTATTGATGAACAAGATATAAATAATTATTCTTTAAGCTCTCTAAGACAATCAGTTGCTTTAATACCGCAAGAAACATTTTTATTTAATAAAAGCATTAAAGACAATATTTTATTAGGCTCTGGAGCTTCAGAGGAGGAAATGATAAAAGCCTCTGAGATTGCTCAAATACACACAGAAATTAGTAAAATGCCAGAAGCTTACAATACTTTAGTCGGTGAAAAAGGAGTTTCTTTATCGGGTGGGCAAGCTCAAAGAATTGCATTAGCTAGAGCAATTATCAAAAAACCACGCATTTTAATTTTGGATGATGCCTTGTCGAGCGTAGATAATGAAATTGGCTTAAAAATCTTAAATGAATTACAAGAATATTTAAAAGAACAAAAACAAACTTTAATTTTAATTACTCATCGTATTTCGTCTTTAAGACAAGCTGAACAAATTTATATTATTGAAAAAGGAGCTTGTATTGAGTCTGGAAATAGTGATTATTTATTGAAAAATAGTGAAATTTATCAAAAGCTCTGGAAGAAACAATTAACGGTAAATGCTTAAAATATTTATTCCTTTGCATAATTATTAAAACGAGTTGTCGCTCCATGAAAGCTTAATTTAACCGTTCCAACTGGGCCATTTCTTTGTTTGGCAATAATAACTTCACATTCTCCGCTTCGGGAAGTGTCATTTGGCTCATAATATTCATGTCGATACAAAAACACCACCATATCAGCATCTTGTTCAATAGCACCCGATTCTCTTAAATCTGAAAGCATTGGTCTTTTATCAGTTCTGGCTTCTACACCACGAGATAACTGGCTAAGAGCAATAATTGGTACATTCAATTCACGAGCTAAACTTTTTAAACCTCTTGAAATCTCAGAAATCTCTTGAGTACGGTTTTCTTTGCCAGACCCAGACATAAGTTGTAAATAATCAATCACAATTAAACCTAAGTCTTTTTTTTCGGTTTTAAGTTTACGAGCTTTAGTTCTAATATCCATGACCGTTAAAGCGGCTGTATCATCAATATAAATTTGTGCTCCCGACAAAACACCAATTGCATGGCTAATTCGATCCCAATCTTCATTTCGTAAATTACCAGTTCTTATTCTTTGTGAATCAACTCCACTAATGCTACAAATCATACGGTTTACAAGTTGTGTTTTAGACATTTCTAAGCTAAAAACCGCTACTGGACACTTTTCCACCACACCAACATATTCAGCAATATTCAAACAAAATGCGGTATTGTGGGTAACAGTCATGTCCTCTAGCAAAAACAAATGATTTCCGTCTATTGTAAATCCATAATATTCATCTTCTTTATCATATTCAACTTGAATTCCAGTAACTCTCCAGTCGGCTTTTGATTGTAAAGGGCGAGCTTTTTTGCGTTGAATCAGAACAGGTATTTTATCTAAATCACCAAAAATCCTTATACGATAAACCTCAGTTTTAAAACCAATTGATTTTATAGTTGCATTTTTCTTTTTTAATGAAACTTTAAATCCTAAAGAATCACAAAGAAATTTAATTTGATTTGCGAGTTGTAAATTTTTCTGAACGATTTCATAGCAATTAAAATTTTTATCATAATAACCGTCGCTATCCAATAAACCAGCCAATAAATTTAAGCGATTTTGAGTTGAGTTTATTAAATAATTATTTGGAATATGTTTATTTCTAAGTAAATTCAGCTTTCTTAGCTCAGCTTGTATATTATTGTCTGTTTTAGTTTTTTTTATGCCGCCTTTTGTAATACCATAGTCTGGTGTTCGATTAATCTGACTATATTTAACAAGTTTTAATTTCAAGCTCTCTGCATATTCACTCAAATATTCAATAACTTCATTATCAATAGTCGTAATTCTTGAACTATATGAATGACCATCTCCTAACCATAGACCTAAAAAATAAGGTTGAAGCGCCAATTCTTTTTCGGCAAACTCTACGGCTACTTTATATCCTTTGTAATTTGTCTTGAATTTATCAGATTTTGCTAAATAATCTTTAATCGAAATATTTAAAACTTCACCTTTTTTAAATTTACCCTCATTTCTACTACGCTTCAGGGATAAAATATGGCTTTCATTTACTCTATAATCAATGGCTTTGTTTTGTTTAACCCAATACATTTTTTCTATACCAGAAGCTATTGAGGAAACTTTTCTTGGCAGGGAATCATCACCCATTAAGGTATCACCTTCTTTAATGTCTTCAACTTTTTTGAGAGAACCATCAAACATTAAAACTTTTGTTCCTTTTCCTAAGCATTTCCCCATAGATGGCCTAGCAGCAACAATAACCAAATCTGATTTTTGTAATCCAGCCGTCATATTATCCAAATCAATAAATCCAGAAGAAGTACCCAGTAATGAACCCTGATTTTCATATCTCTCTTCTATTTGCTTCCAAACTGGCGTAGTAATTTCATCGATACGCATTAAGCTATTATTTGACCGCTTAGCTCCAATCGCAAAAATACTTTGTTGAGCTTCATCTAAAACTTCATCAACATTATTTGATTTAAAAGAATTCTCAATGATTTTATTGCCAGCCTTGATTAATTGCCTAAGCGTAAATTTTTCTTGGATAATTTGAGCATAATAAATTGCATTTCCACCAATTGAAGCACTTTCTGCCAAATTAACTAAATATTCATGTCCGCCAACTTCATCTAATTGTCCATTAATTGTTAATCTGTCAATAACGGTAATAATGTCAATTGGCTTTTTTTCACGATTTAAAGTTACAAATACTTCAAAAATTTTCTGATGAGTTAAATCATAAAAAATACGATAATTTTCGCTAAATACTTCTAATATTTCACCAAAGATTTCATTATTTGTCATAATACAACCCAAAACAGCTTGCTCAGCTTCAATTGACTGAGGAATCATAATATTTTGAGCAGTATTAGAGAGGGCCATAATTATTTGGATAAAAAAAGAAAAGACTTAAAATTAAAACTGACAGTTTCTTCCCCTGAACAGCTTTTGAATTATAAGGCTTATCTCTTAAATATTATTTTACATTCAAATCGATTTTGCGAATTCTAATATTTTCGGGCGTTACTTCCAAAAGTTCATCCAAAGCAATATAGTCAAGTGCAAATTCCAAAGTCAATTGAATTGGAGTAGCTAAACTTTCTAAAACATCAGCTCCCGCACTACGCATATTAGTTAGTTTTTTGGCTTTGCAAACATTAATTACCAAGTCTTGAGGTCTATTATTCTCACCAACCAACATTCCCCTATAGACCTTAGTACCGGGTGCTAAAAAGTAAACTCCACGGTCTTCAAGGGCTTTTAAAGCATATTCAGTGGCAACTCCATCTTCATGCGAAATTAAAGCTCCATTTCTAATATTGCCAACTTCTCCTACCTGGGGAGCATATTCGAGGAAAGCACTAGACATTATGCCCTGCCCTTTGGTTAAACGGACAAAAGTACTTCTAAAGCCTAATAAACCTCGTGATGGAATTCTAAATTCAGTGGTAGTGCGTCCCTGAAAAGAGTGCATAGTTTGCATTTCTGCTCTTCGTCTACCTAAAGCTTCTATACAAGCTCCATTCATGGCATCTGGCACATCTGTTACTAATTGCTCAAATGGTTCATGTGTTTTATGGTCAATTTCTTTTAATAAAACTTTAGGCTTACTGACTTCAAATTCATAGCCTTCTCTTCTCATGGTTTCAATTAAAATACTTAAATGTAATTCACCACGACCGCTCACCAAGAAAGAATCAGTTGAATTCATTTCTTCGACTCTTAAGCTAACATTTGTTTTAATCTCTTTTAATAAGCGGTCTCTTAATTGACGGGAAGTAACAAATTTACCTTCTTGTCCTGCAAATGGACTGGAATTAACCGAGAAAGTCATTTGCAAAGTCGGCTCTTCAACATTAATAGGTGGCAAAGGTTTAGGATTATTTAAATCAACAATTGTATCGCCAATCTGAGCGTCTTCTAAACCAGCCAAAGCTACAATATCGCCAGCAAAACATTCTTCAACTTCAATGCGTTTTAAGCCTTCAAAGGTAAATAATTTGGTAATTCTGGTTTGTACCATTTTGCTTTCGCCGCTACTTAAGCCAATACTTTGTCCAACTTTTACTTTGCCATTACTTATGCGGCCAATAATAATTCGTCCCAAATAATCACTATAATCTAAAGTTGCAACTTGTATTTGTAAAGGTTCATCAACCGAGCCAGAAGGTGCTGAAACTTCTTTTAAAACTGTATCAAGCAAAGGATAAATTGTTTCTCCAACTGTGTCTTGAGTATGTCCAGCTCTGCCAGCCAAACCGCTTGCGTAAACGACTGGAAATTCTAATTGTTCATCATTAGCACCTAATTCAATAAATAAGTCTAAGGTTTTATCAATAACTTTATCTGGATCAGCGGCTGGTCTGTCTATTTTGTTTACAACCACAATTACTTTTAAGCCTCTTTCTAAAGCTTTACGCAAAACAAAGCGAGTTTGTGGCATTGGTCCTTCAACCGAGTCTACAACTAATAAAACACCATCAACCATATTTAAAACTCTTTCAACTTCACCCGAAAAGTCAGCGTGGCCAGGTGTGTCCAAAATATTGATTTTATATTCTTTATATGGAATAGCGGTATTTTTTGCCAGAATAGTAATTCCTCTTTCTTTTTCCAGAGGATTTGAGTCCATGGCTCTTTCTTCAACTTCTTGGTTAGAACGATAAATTCCGCTTTGTTTGAATATACTATCAACTAAAGTTGTCTTTCCATGGTCTACATGGGCTACAATAGCAATATTTCTTATTAAATGATTCATAAATAAATAAAAGTGATTAAAAAAACTTATTGTATTTTAACTCATTCAGTTATAAATATTTATTTTTTTATTATTAAGGTCTTTAAAGTTTTGTGCTTACAAATCAAGGTAAAACCCCGAGTCAATAGTAATGAGAGCTTAATTTAATATTCTTATTCTCCAAACAAAGGAACTTTCTTAAAGTTAGAGGTTAAAAGATTAATATGGCAGTTATTAGCGGTGGTGTAAGTTTAAATGGTAATGCAAGTCTGAGCGGTAGTATTCAACTAAATTCAGCAAATAATAGATCATCATCAACAATTGATGGACAACAAGCACAGTCTATTATTATTTTACCAAGTTCAAATTCTTATCGCCAAAACAGCGTTAATCCTGCAAATACTAATTATGATAGTTGGAATCATTCCCATCAACAACCAAATTACAATAATTACACAAATGCTAATTACACAAATAATCAAGTTACTGAAACTAAAGAACAAAAATTATGGAATGCTCTTTTAGCCATAGCTGATACTTTATCCAAGACTGCCTCGAATAAAACTGATACTCCTCAATCAAATGAAAATTTATCTTCTTTAGCTAAAAATATTTTTGATACTCTAAAAACTACTGGCAGTTTAAGCTCTAATGGTTTACAAAATCAATCTAGTCCTTATTTTGACTATAATAATTATTCAAGTAATTGTGCTACTAATGGCGGCTTAACTTCGTCAGGGGATTGTAATTATACTAATCCAAATTCAAGTTATCATCATTCAAATTATTCTGGTAATGGTGGCTTAACTTCAGCTGGAGATTATAATTATACTAATGCAAATTCAACCAATAATATTAGCGTTTATCAAGCAAGTGATGGCTCAATCATAATTAATTTACCCCCAGACACAACTTCAAGCAATTATAATACTAACAATTCCAGTCATAATTACAACCATTCACATGATTATTCAAACTTAAACAATAATAATCCAAATATAAATTGGTCTCCAAGCTTACAACCTAATTCAACGATTAGACTTTCAATTTAAAGCCCAAGCATAACAAGCCATGGATTATTAGTTTTTTCTTCTATTCCTCTAATTTCTCTTTGAGGAGCTGAACTTAAAGAACGGCCAGAATAAACAGTTTGGCTTGATTTAGGAGCGGAAAGACAACCTTGGCAAGTTTTGTTTGAATCTGCGGCAGACGCTACTGTTGTAGAACTAGTAGTATATCGACTAGCTGCAGGAAAAGGATGAGATGGTGAACTATTGACTTGCATTTGATTCTCTTTTTGAAATTTGCTTGCTTCAAAATTTAAGTGTTAAAAGCATAAACCCATTTTTTGCCAAACCCCTTAAAACTAATAATTGATTAATAAATGAATTTAAAATTTACAAATCAATAAAATTCAAGGCGAATAATAAATAAAATATAAAGATAAAAACAGAAAGACTCATATTTTCTTTATATTTACACTTACTTTTAATAATATTTATTCAAAAAAGTATAAAATTACAAAATGAAAGAAATTGAAAAATTAAAAAAAACCGCTATTTTAATTTGGCTAAGTATTTTTATTTTTTCTGTTTTGGCTGATCAAATAAGTAAATATTGGGCAAGACATAATTTGCCTTTTGATGAGAGCTTAATTTTTGTCAAACATATTTTAAATTGGCATTTAGTTTTTAATACTGGAGCGGCTTTTAGTTTTTTGAGTGGTCAAGTTCAAGTTTTATCTTTAATTAGTTTTGTTTTTAGTATTTTTTTATTATTTTATAGTTGGCAAATTATTAATCAAGACAAAAATCTTTTTAATACAATTTCTTTGGCTTTAATTTCGGGTGGAGCAATTGGCAATTTGATAGATCGTTTGTATTTTAAACAAGTAACTGATTTCATTGATTTATTAATTTTGCCTGGTAATTTTCCTATTTTTAATTTGGCTGACAGTTTTATTAATATTGGAGCATTTTTATTTTTGTTAAATTTAATTATTACTGAAAGACCTTTTGATAAATTGCAGACCTAATAACTTTCTTTATATTTAGATTTCTTTATAATTATAAAAATCAATTCAATCCCTCTAAAACCTAAAAAATCAAGTAATTATGACAGCAGACAGTATTGGAAGTCCTACAATTAGAGTTTCAGCTATTATCATTAATGAAAAACAAGAAATTTTATTAATTAAACATCGCAAAAAAGACCGTGAATATTGGGTTTTACCAGGCGGACATTTGGAGTTTGGGGAAACAATTGAAGCTGGTACTTTGCGTGAATTGAAAGAAGAGACTTCTCTGACAGGAAAATTTGAGAGAATTGTTTTTTTATCCGAATCAATTGCACCAAATAATTCAAGACATATAATTAATATTTTTGCTTTAGTAAAGGTTTTTGAAGGTCAAGAAATTATAATTGGATCAGATGAAGACATAATTGCTGAAGTTAAATATCATAATTTGAAAAACTTAAATGAATTAATTGTTTATCCAGATATAAAAGAAGAAATTTTGCTTAATCATAAAACTGGCTGGATTAATGAGCAAATTCAATTTTTAATTACTAAATGGACATAAGTTTTAAGCATTTTAATAATTTGGTAAAACATAAAACCGAAGACCAGCTTTATAATTTAGAGCATAAAAATAAAATAAAAAATAATGACAAATTTAGTTTATAAAAGAATTTTGCTTAAACTGAGTGGTGAAGCTTTAACTGGGGAAAAAGGTTTTGGAATTGAGCCTTTAGTTATTGAAAGAGTGGCAAAAGAAATTGGTGATATTTATAAATTAGGCGTTGAAATTACTTTGGTAGTTGGCGGTGGAAATATATTTAGAGGTTTAAATTCAAGCGTTCAGTTAGGAATGGATCGAGCCGCCGCTGATTATGTTGGAATGCTAGCCACCATTATGAATAGTTTGATTTTGCAAGGAGTTTTAGAAAGAAGCGGTATTCCAACCCGAGTACAAACAGCGATTGAAATGCCTTCGGTTGCAGAACCTTATATTAGACGCAAAGCCATTAGACATTTAGAAAAAAAGAGAGTTGTTATTTTTGGGGGTGGAACAGGTAATCCATTTTTCACAACCGACACAACAGCGGCCCTAAGAGCGGCAGAAATAGAAGCATCTGTTTTATTAATGGCAAAAAACGGTGTTGATGGAGTTTATAATGCTGATCCAAGGCAAGATCAAAATGCTCAAAGATTTGAAACTTTAAGTTTTGAAAAGGTTTTAAGCGAAAACTACAAAGTAATGGATGCGGCGGCGGTGTCGATTTGTCGTGATAATAAAATACCAATAAGAGTTTTTGATTTTGCCCGAGAAGGCGTTTTAATGGATCTTGTGCTTGGTAAAAAAATTGGCACTGAAATTGCTTTAAATAATGAGTGCAAACTTGAGGTAATTTAATAAAAAATGGCAGGAAATCTGATTGTAATAGTTGGTCCTTCGGGAGTTGGTAAAGGAACTGTTTTAAAAAAAGTCTTTCAAGATTTGGATAATTTAGTTTTTTCGGTTTCAGCCACTACTAGACCAAAAAGAGCTGGAGAAATAGAAGGTATAAATTATTTTTTTAAAAGCAAGCAAGAATTTAAACAAATGATTGAAAAAGGTGAATTAATTGAATGGGCTGAATTTGTCGGCAATTTTTACGGAACACCAAAAAAATATATTGAAGATCAAGTTAAAGCTAATAAAGATATTATTTTAGAAATTGAAGTGGAAGGTGCTAAGCAAATAAAACAAATTTTGCCAAATGCCTTATTTATCTTTTTGGCTCCGCCTTCAATTGAGGTTTTATATAAACGATTAAAAGAAAGATCGACTGAATCAGAAGAAAAAATATTAGCTCGAGTGGAAAAATCAAAACAAGAATTACAAGAAATAAATCAATTTGAAAATTTAGTCATAAATGAAGAAGGCAAAATTGAAGAAACTGCTCAAAGCATTATACAAATTATTCAAGCTCACAGATCTCAAAATAAGTTGTAAAAAACGGCAGTGATCAAGAAAAATAGATAATTTTAAGCTGACTACGGTACAAAACTCTGAAGTAACTAATTGAGAGAGTCTTTTTACTAAAGAATTTTGCTTTAAAAGCCCCAACCCCTTGAAATTAGACAGGAAAGTTGAATATTAAAACTTCATTTGAATAAACAAAAGATAATTATTGAGAGCCCCAAATAACACATAAATCCTGCCCTTTTTTGGTGCTACTTTTATACTAAATTACTTTTACAGCTCTTCTGCTAATAATTACTGGTTTTTTTTCGGAAGGAGGAATAGCCCAAACAGTAATATAATAAATGCCTTTTCCCCATTCACCCAAAGTAATACTACTATTAAAGTTTCCACCACCCATATCCGCTTTAGCTCCATCTCTAACTTCAACATCTTGAGATTGATAGGTTTGGGCAATACTTTGCATTAAAACATTAGCAATTAAAACACTAGCCCCATATGTAAAAGGAGCGGCTACCATAGCCAATATTGCTCCACCTGCTTTAGCTATATTTTTGGCTCTGTCTCCAGATTTGTTTAAATAAATTACTTGATCAATCGGAGCAAAATAAGCAGAAGCTTCCGTTTCGGACTTTTCCTCTTCATCTAAATCAGACTTTGAGATTCCAACCCAAGCAAATTTATAACCTCGGCTCAGGCTACCGCTAACACCAATATCTTCCGAAATTGAAGCCTTAGGAGGAAGAATAGCTAAATCTCCATAATCAACACTAATTTCAGCTACTACCACTAATTGGCTTTTATCTGGGGCTAAAATAAAACTTATACCAATACCATTAGCTAAACTATTAAAAATTATATCTGCTTTGTCTGGTACTTTTAAAATAGCATCCATTAATTGATGAGGAATTTCACGGTTTATTTCTATCGGAATAACAATACCTTTATCATTAACCGAAGCAAAAAAACCTTCTACTAATTCTTCAATTCTTCCATCTCCACTTTGTTCAGTATATCTTTGGTCTGGATTTTTATTTTGCAAACTATAATGCGAAAATTGCCTTGTCTGAATTAAATAATTAGCTTGTTGATAAGCCGTTCTGTAAGCAATTTGATCAGTATTTAAATTTGGTAAAGATCTTAATGAACGCTCCTGATTAATAATTTGAAGCATTTCTTGGCTTAAATCATCTAGGTTGTTTAAAGAAATTATTTGTTTATTTTGTGTATTATTGGGTGCTTTGGCAATTTGATTATTATTTTTGGGTGATATTTGTTCTTTTTGTTGATTAGCAATTTCATCATCTGGTGGTAATTCTGGTAAAGGAGCTGATGATTGTGCAACTTTGGTAGCTTTATTTAATTTGACAAGCCTCTCAGGCAAAGTACTCTGACTATTATTGTGTCCAAAAACTAATTCTTCAATCCTAGATATTCTACTAGAAGGTTTGTCCGCTGGATAAGTTAAGCCAAAGAATCTACTCTCAAGCGAAGAAATATCTTTTTTTTGCTGTTCTGTAAAATCACTCTCAGCTAAAGATAATTGACGCAGAGGACTAATGAAAATTAGAATTAAAATTAGAAAAAACTTTTTCAATTGGCTGCACAAAGAAAACACTTTTAGTTTAATATAACCCAAAATTCTATAATAAACTCTGTTTAAAAATGCTTAACAATTGATGACTCAAAGATCTAATTCTTTTGGCTTAAATATTTGCTTAATTCAATATAATCAGGTAAATCTAAATTTTCAGCTCTTTCTGTATAACAAATATGACAATTTTCAAAGTCTTGAACTGTAAATAAATTAGCTAAAGAGTTTTTTAAGTTTTTGCGTCTTGTTGAAAAAGCCATTTTGATAATTTTTTTTAAATTTTTCAATTCTATTTCCGAAAGAGTTTGCAAAATATTATTGCTTTTAGGCTTAATTCTAATAATTCCAGCTTTTACCTTTGGAATTGGCCAAAAAGCTTGAGCTGGAACTTCGAATAAAAACTCAATATCAGCCTTAGATTGAGCTGTAATACTAAGTGCATTATAAGCTTTACTGGAAGAAGATGCCGTTAATCGTTGAGCTACTTCCAGTTGAAACATTAAAACCATTTCATTGATATTTGATACTTTCCAATCTGGATTGTCTATTTCGCCCAAAAAATTCATCAAAATTAAAGTACCAACATTAAAAGGTAAATTCCCAATAACAGTCAGGGGCTTAGCCAAACTATTAAAATCAAAATGCAAAGCATCTGCATGAATAATATTTATTTTATTAGAATTGTCTAAACGGTCTAGTGCGTATTTATCAAGGTCAATAACATTTAAATTTTTAAAATCTTTATACAAAATTTCCGTCAAAAAGCCAATTCCAGGCCCAATTTCAATTATATTAGTTTCAATTGGACTGTTTAAGGAATTTTTGATTGTGTGCAAAATATCTGAATCAACAAGGAAATTCTGCCCCAAACTCTTTTTGGTACGGAAAGCTTTAGCTCTTTGAATTAATAATGGAGAAATAGTCATAAAATAAAAATAGTACCCCAAAGTATTAAATATCAGGGTACTTAAATTAAACTCTAATCCAAATGCTCAGAAGCTAATTCCCATTTTTCAGGTGAACGCCATAAAGCCGAAGTTATAAGCTCTCTAATCCAGATAAACTCTTTAGGTAATTTATCATAGAGTTTCATAAATAAAGATTCATGATCAGCAATCTCAGACTTCCAAGCTTCACGATCAACTGACATAACGGTATTAAATTCTTCTTTGCTAAAATCTAAACCTTTCCAGTCAATAGCTTCATAACGAGGAACCCATCCTAAAGGACTTTCAATTGCATAAGAACGACCATGAACACGATCCACAATCCATTTTAGAACTCTCATATTTTCGCCAAAACCAGGCCAAGCGAATTTACCCTCAGAGTCTTTACGAAACCAATTTACACCAAAAATTCTTGGAGGATTAGGTAAAGTTCTACCAAAGTTTAACCAATGATTAAAGTAATCAGCTGCATGATAACCAATAAAAGGTAACATTGCAAAAGGATCTCTTCTGACAACACCTTGCTGACCAAAAGCGGCGGCTGTCGTTTCTGAACCCATGGTAGCCGCCATATAAACACCAAAATTCCAGTTGAATGATTGATAAACTAAAGGAACTGTTGTAGACCGTCTTCCTCCAAAAATTAAGGCTTCAATTAAAACACCTTTTGGATTTTCCCATTCAGAGTCAATACAAGGACATTGAGAAGCTGGAGCCGTAAAGCGAGAATTAGCATGAGCCGCTGGTTTACCTGAATTTTTATCATATGGTTTTCCAGTCCAGTCAATTAAACCATCTGGCACTTCTTTGGTTAAACCTTCCCACCAAACATCACCATCTGGAGTTAAAGCTACATTAGTAAAAATAGTATTTTTGGACAAAGATTCCATGGCATTAGAATTGGTGTGATAATTAGTACCAGGTGCTACTCCAAAAAAGCCAGCTTCCGGATTAATAGCTCTTAAATTTCCATCTTTGTCTGGTTTGAGCCAAGCAATATCATCTCCCACTGTCGTAACTTTCCAGCCGTCCATTTCTTTTGGTGGAATTAACATTGCAAAATTAGTTTTACCGCAAGCTGAAGGAAAAGCGGCCGCTACATATGTTTTTTCTTTGGTTGGAGACTCAACACCCAAAATCAGCATATGTTCTGCTAACCAGCCTTCGGCACGAGCCATTGTAGAAGCAATACGAAGTGCAAAACATTTTTTACCTAATAAAGCATTTCCGCCATAACCAGAACCATATGACATGATCAGCTTCTCTTCTGGAAAATGACAAATATATTTAGTGGTCGGATTGCAAGGCCAAGGAATATCTTTTTGACCAGCTTTTAAAGGTGAACCAACTGAGTGCAAGGCTTTAACAAAATCATTTTCACCGAGGGCTTCTATTACTTTTTTGCCCATACGAGTCATAATTCGCATATTTACGGCTACATATGCTGAATCGCTTATTTCTACGCCAATTTGAGCAATATCAGAACCGACTGGTCCCATGCTAAAAGGAATTACGAATAAAGTTCTGCCAGCCATACAGCCATCATAAAGCTTATTCAGCGTTTCTTTCATTTCATTTGGGTGTATCCAATTATTAGTCGGGCCTGCATCTTCTTTTTTATAACTATTAATAAAAGTTTTATCTTCAACTCTTGCGACATCAGAAGGGTCAGATAAGGCTAAAAAACTATTTGGCTTTTTCTCTGGATTTAGCTTTTTAAAAGTTCCAGCTTCAACTAATTCTTGGCATAATTTATTATATTCTTCCTGAGAGCCATCACACCAATAAATACTTGACGGTTTGCATAAAGCCACTATTTCTTCAACCCATTTAATTAATTTCGAGTTTTTAACATACGAGGGAGCATTTATATCCATACAATTATTTCAACCATTTTTAGGTAGCCCAGTAATTGTAAACTAAAACAACTTAGTTAAACGGACTTGAGAATCATTTTCAGTCTTTAATAATTAAACCAACTGGCGGTTATTTTCACAATACTGTATGAACTAATAGTCTAAATAAAAATAAACTAATCAGGTGTTTTTTTAATAAGTTTTATAAAATTATCTTGCTTAAAAATTTATTTCAAATGCTTTTACTCGGAGAGCCAATTCCTCAAAATTCTTTGCATTCAATTTCAGTAAGTTTACCTAACTGGAGCGATATAATTGGCTATGAAGAAAAAAATCCTTTGATTTGCAATGCTCTGAAAGCTGGTTATCCTCGTTTTGTTATTCATCATTTTGTAAAGGATTTATGCCAAAAATACAATCTTGACTTTATTTTTCCATCATATCAGTCAGCTTTAGAAGCCAGTCAATTTGCCAAAATTCCAGCAGACAAAATTACTTTAATTAATCAAAACTTAGCTGGTCTCAAAACAAATAAACCTGAACAATTAAGTCAATTAAAAAGCTTTTGGCAACATACTGGACAAATAATCTCTTCGAGACAAGCTTTATATTATTTACAAACAGACAAAATTAATAATGACTTGATTGAAGCTGGCAAAGAAGCCAATAATAAAATAAAAAAGAGAATTGCTTCTTTGACCGAACAAAATGCTGAAAATATTTATTTGTTTCCGAATGGAATGAGTGCTTTATTTGCCGCTCACCAAATTTGTATAAAATTAAAACCTCAAACAAAAACTTTGCAATTTGGCTTTCCTTACACAGACACCTTGAAAATTCAAGAAAAATTTGGCTTTGGAAATATACTGTGTTTGAATGAGCAAAAACTGAATGAATTATCTGAGCAAGAATTAGCTGGTATTTTTTGTGAATTTCCCAGTAATCCTCTTTTAGAGAGTCCAAATTTAGAAATTTTAAATCAATTAGCTAAAAATAAAAATTGCCCTTTAATTGTTGATGATACGATTGGCACTTATTTTAATCTTGATTTAGTGTCTTCCGTGGACATTATTGCTACTAGTTTAAGTAAATTTTTTAGCGGAGTTGGTGATGTGATGGGCGGAGCTTTAATTTTAAACCCGAAAAGCAATAATTATAAAAGTCTGAAAAACTCACTAGATTTAATATTTGAAGATATTTGTTGGGCTGAAGATTTAATTATTTTGGAAAAAAACTCAATTGATTTTGCTGACCGAATGAAAATTATAAATAAAAATACTGAAACTTTATGCGACTTTTTGGCTAATCATGATGAAATTGAGAAGATTTATTATCCTAAATATTCGACTAATAATAATTATTTAAATAAAATGAAAACTGGAACTGGCTTTGGAGGTTTATTTTCACTAGTTTTAAAAGACAAAAGTCAATCATCCAAATTTTATGATAATTTAAATTTACTGAAAGGGCCAAGCTTAGGCACAAATTATACCTTGGTTTGTCCTTATGTTTTGCTTGCACATTATAATGAGCTTGATTGGGTCGAGACTTGTGGTGTTGATCGACATTTAATTAGAGTATCAGTTGGTCTGGAAGAAGTGAATTATTTAATTAATACTTTTAAATTGGCTTTTAATTTAGCTAGTTAAAACATTATTACTTAAATCAGAAAGTACACCATTCACAAATTTAGTGGATTCTTCAGCTCCGTACTTTTCAGCTAATTTAAGAGCTTCATCAATAATAATAGCTGGTGGACAATCGGGTTTCATTAAAAATTCGGCAGTGGCAATTTTAAAAATATTTTTTTCAACACTTAAAATACGGTCAAAATTCCAATGTTTTTCTTTGTCTTTGCGGATTTGCAAAGCAGAAATAATTAATTCATCAATGCGAGATTTATTTTTACGGACAAACAAAACAATTTCACCAGCAAAAGAATAAGCCTCTCTTGATTGATTCAATAATTCTGGTAATTCCAAAGATTCTAAAATTTGAAAGGTGCAAGTTTCTAGCTTGATAATATTTTTATGTATTTTCTCAAAATCAAGTTTTTGCGGATTTTCTTGTTGAGTTAAATTATCATTAAAAAAAGCTTCTCCCAAAGTTGCCAAATGTCTTCTAACTCTTTTGACTTGGTCTTTGGCATAATTACGCAAAGTTCTAGTAGCCGCCAAAAGCAATTGGTCTGGGTCGGGGTTAGTATTTTGAGATAGTTGATTTAAGGCTAAAAAAGCTAATTCTCTGCCAGCGGAACGAGTATTCAATTTATTATTAAGTATATCTGTTAAAAACAGGCTTTTTAATTTAGCATATTAAACAAAGAAAGAAATAACTAATTTAATCTGAAATTAAAATAAATGACTGAAGAGCTTATCTCGAAAGAGTTTAATACCCAAATAAGAGTAATTTACGCCGATACAGACCAAATGGGCGTAGTTTATCATAGTAAATACTTAAAATATTTTGAGATTGGCCGCAATGAAATGCTAAGAGAGGCCAATTTTACTTATAAATATTTAGAATCGCGAAATGTTTATTTGCCAGTAATTGAAGCTCATTTAAAATATATTAAGCCCGCTCGTTACGATGATATTTTGATTATTAAAACTAAAATGAGCCGAGAAATACATAAACAATTAAGATTTAAAATGCACTGCAAAATTATTTCTGAGAATAATGAATTATTGGTTGAAGGTTATACGGTTCATATAATTTCAAACAAAGAAGGCAAAGCTTGGAGAGCACCCAAAGATGTTTATTATCCCTTATTAGAAAATATTTATAAAATTGATTAAACTGGCTATAACTGGCAATATCGCTTGCGGAAAAACTTTAATTGGTAATTACTTAGATAAGCTTAAAATACCAATTATTGACAGTGATAATATTGTGCATGATTTGCTCTCTCATTCAAATGAAGCAAGCACTAAAATAATTAAACTATGCCAGCCAAATAATATTATTAATGAAAATTATTTAGACCAAAATATTTCTTTTATTAATCGACAAAAACTGGGTGAACTTTTATTTTTTGATTCAAGTTTAAAAAAACAAATTGAAGAAATTATTCATCCGAAATGCCGTGAAATTACCGAAAAATTCTTTCAGGAAAAATCAGATCAAGGTTTTGAATTGGCTATTAATTTAATTCCTTTATTATTTGAAAATAATTTGCAAAAATATTATGACAAAATTTGGTTAATTTCTTGTCAGTCAAATATACAAAAATTAAGACTTCAAAAACGCAATCCCAACCTTTCAGATCAGGAAGTTTCCGCCAGATTAAAAGCTCAAATTCCGCAGGAAAATAAAATAAATTTGGTTGATTTTGTCATCGATAATTCAGGTGAAATTGAAAAAACTTTATCTCAAGTTGATTCTGGTTTAAAAAATTTAGCCAAAAGTCTTTATTAGATTGTTAAAATTTATAATCAAATATAGTAATTAGTTTTTTTTATGGAATATCAAGTCGAGCAAACCGAACAAAATAGCGATACAAACCTTACCCCTGAAACCAGATTTGCATATGCTGTTTATTTATTGGTTCTCAATAGCGGTGTTATGACCGAACACGGAGCTTTATTGCCTGAAGGCTTAAATATGCCCAAATTATCAAGACAAGCTGAAATATCTTTAAATTTTGCTCTTAAACAAGGTGCAACCTTAAGAAGACAAGGCTTTATTAAAAATAGAAAAGAAGACGGTCGTATTGTGGTTAGCGTAACCGAATTAGAAAATTATTTAACCGAAAACGGTGTTATCTTGGACTAAAAGAAAGAATCTGAAAAAAGAGTAAAAGTAAATTAACAGGAATGAGTAAAGTAAAACCGACAGTTATAGATTTGTTCTGTGGTTGCGGAGGTCTTTCTTTCGGCTTTATTGAAGCTGGCTATGATGTTGTACTTGGTATAGACCATTGGCAAGATGCCATAAAAACATTTGAACACAATCACAAAGGTTCAATAGGTTTAGTTGCAGACTTATTTAATGAAACACCAAAAGAGCTATGCAAAAAAACAGGAATCAAAAAAGCTGACATAATTATTGGTGGACCACCTTGTCAAGGTTTTTCTATTGCAGGAAAAAGAATTGTAGATGATGAAAGAAACAAGCTATATAAATCATTTGTAAGTTTTGTAGAATTCTATAAACCGCATGTTTTCTTAATGGAAAACGTACCAAACATTGTTTCAATGGGGAAAGGTATTGTTAAAGACAATATCATTGAAGATTTTGAAAGATTGGGCTACAATGTAGTTTACAAAGTACTTTTAGCATCTGAATTTGGCGTTCCCCAAAACAGAAGAAGAGCCTTTTTTATTGGAACAAAAGGAAAGGAAGTTTTCAAATTCCCTGAAATTAAAAACCCTGAATTTGTTTCATCAAGTGAAGCCATTTCTGATTTACCTGAAAAATCAATATCAGACGGAGCAAAATATCCACTAAAAGCAAAATCTGAATTTCAAGAAAAAATTCGTGAAGGCTCAAAAGGTTTGTTTAATCACGAAATTACAAACCACAATGACCAAACGATTGAAATTATTTCTATGGTTCCTGATGGTGGTAATTACAAAAACTTACCCGAACATCTTCACAAAACACGAAATGTAAATATTGCTTGGACTAGGCTAAACAGTAAAAAACCAAGTTTCACAATAGATACAGGGCACAGACACCATTTTCATTATAAATTTAATCGTGTGCCAACGGTGAGGGAAAGTGCTAGAATTCAATCATTTCCTGACACTTTCATTTTTTTAGGAAGCAAAACAAGTCAATATAAACAAGTTGGTAATGCTGTTCTATATGAAATCCAATATAAAAAATGTGCATAATATGAAACATAAAGAAATAGAATTTGATGACATTGTGATTGAAGAAAATGGTTCTTGGTCACAGATATGCGATAGTTGTATTGAAAATCATATTGATTCTGATTTTTTGGATGAATTACCAATTGCTAATCTGATTTGCGGAGTAAAAGACTGTAATAATGAAGCAACACACTACATAGATTTTAAGTATGAGAAACAATTGGACTAGAGATGAATTGATTTTGGCATTTAATCTTTATTGCAAATTACCTTATGGTCAATTCAATAATCGAAATGCTGAAGTAAAAAAATTAGCTGAAATACTCGGTAGGTCCTCAGGTGCAATTGCTTACAAATTAGTCAATTTCGTAAGTCTTGACCCAAAACAAAAATTATTAGGGAGAAAAGGTGCGACAAACATTGGGAAATTAGATAAAGAAGTGTTTGTTGAATTTACTCAAAATTTTGATGAATTATTTGTTGAAAGTGAAAAACTACTCGAACAGAAAACAAATGATATTAAAGATATTCCTATTGATGTCGAGATTAAAATAGATGAAACAAAAAACGGAGAAAATATAATTCGTGTAACAACAGCAAGAAAAAACCAAGATTATTTCCGAAGCATTGTTTTGTCAAATTATACTTTTGGTTGTGCATTAACAGGCATCACAATACCTGAACTATTGATTGCATCGCATATTAAACCTTGGTCAAAAGATGAAAAGAATAGATTAAATCCTGCAAATGGAATTTGTTTATCAGCTACATTGGATAGAGCATTTGACAAAGGGTTAATTAGCATTAACAAAGATTTTGAAGTTATTTTTTCAAACAAATTAACACGATATTCAAAAGAAGGATTTTTTGAAACTGAAATTAAAAGGTTTGAAAATATTAGGATGAATTTACCAATCAAATTTCTTCCTGGGGATGAATTTATTGAATATCACAATGATGTTATTTTTCAGAAGTAGTTGCGTGAGGGATAGAAGTGGAAAGCCCACAGCGAGGAACGAGCGAGGACTTGGAACGGATAGCCCGACCCGTAGGGGCACGCCAAAAAATTCAAAAAAGAAAGTTACAAATCCTGAAATTTCAGCAGTTGAAGAAACTTGGTTTTCATTTGTAAATCAGTTTGATGGTATAGAAGCCTTTGCTCCACACCTTGACCAATCAGAGCAAGAAAATATTTCAGCTTTAATTCAAGAATATTATTCTCGAATGACTGGCGACAGAAAAGTACCGACAAAAATCATTGGAGATTATGGAGAAAGTTTAATCTTGGCTCACGAATATTTGAGAACCAAAGACAAATCAAACAGACAACATTTAATAAATAAAATCCCTACTCCGCTTGGGGTTGGTTACGATATTCAAAGCGTTGAATTAGAAAAGAAGAAACGCTATATCGAAGTAAAAACAACGAAGTCAAGAAAAAGCCATTAACAATAATCGCTTTAAACTAACACCAAACGAATGGGACACAGCCGAAACAATGGGCGATAATTATTTCAATTATTACTTGGTAGTAAATGATGATAGCAAAAACATATTTATGATTCAAAACCCTGTTAAACAATATGAACAAGGGAATTTGAAAGTGGATAAAAATTTAGTTGTTGAATTTTCTAAAACATCAGGACAATGGGAAAAGCTATTAGAAATAAGAAACTAAAAGTAACTTCATTATTCTGGGGATGCGGAGGAATGAATTTAGGAATTCAAGGAGACTTTAATTTTCTTGGAAAGCATTTTGAAGAATCGCCTTTTGAAGTTGTATATGCAGCAGATAATGACAGTTATGCAACTGCTATATACAACAGCAATTTTGAGCTTAAAAGCGAAACCAAAGATGTTAGAGATATTGAACCGAGTAAAATTCCAGACCACGATATTTTACTTGGTGGCTTTCCTTGTCAATCATTTTCAATAAGTGCTCAAAACCCGCCTAGACTTGGCTATAAAGACGATAGAGGAAAATTATTTTTTGAAATGGTTAATGTTTTGAAAGAGAAAAAACCTCGTTTTTTCATTGGCGAAAATGTGAAAGGGCTTTTATCAGCAAACAAAGGGCAAGCTTTTCCAATGATTGTAAAAGAATTTGAAAAAGCAGGATATTACATTCATCACAAACTTTTAAATGCTTCTGAATTTGGCGTACCACAAAAGCGAGAAAGAGTGTTTATTGTTGGTTTTAGAGAATTTGATGATTATTTCAAGTTTCGATTTCCGCAACCTAATACACTCAATGGCTCAAAAGTTAAACTTAAACAAGTAATTGACCCACAAGCAGACCAAGACGATAAATGGTTTTTTAGTCAAAGAGCAGTTGACGGAATGCTTCGTGTTCGGGAGAAAATGAACAAAGGCAGAGTTCAAGATTTAGAGCAACCTTGCAATACTATTAGTTCTCATTTGGCAAAAGTGAGTTTGAACGGAACTGACCCGGTTTTGATGGTGGATGGAAAATACAGAAGATTTACACCTAGAGAAGCAGCAAATATTCAATCATTCCCTGAATCATTCAAATTGGATGTAGTTTCAGAAAACAGACAATATCGAGCAATTGGAAATGCAGTTCCTCCAGTTTTAATGTGGCATATTGCAAATGCTTTGATAAAGTGTTGTGCGGTTGAGAAACTAAAGGAAGTGAAAGAAAAGAAGACCTTTTAAATTAAGCGTAATTGAATGCTATCCTAAAAGTTATACAAATATCAATAAACTTTTTATATGAAAAACTTTGCGATAATTCTTTGTGGAGCGGGAAACTTAGATGGTTCTGAAATCCATGAAGCAACTTTAAGTCTTTTGGCAATCGATGAATTGAATTGTCATTATCAATGTTTTGCTTTGGATAAACCTCAAGGTCGGGTAATGAATTTTGTAACTGGCGAGCCAGAAATTAGTGAAAGCCGTAATCAATTAAAAG
>CANLFK010000001.1 GCA_947489925.1 Candidatus Caenarcanales bacterium | reverse complement strand
AAGACAGAAAATTTCAAACAGATTTATTGAGTGTCCCCTTCGGGGAATGGCTTAAGCCTAGGGGGCTAAGACTTGAATTCTTGAGAAGCTTTTTGTGTTTTTTATCTGTCGAACTCACATTAATTTACTGAAACTCAAGTAAAATAAAAAAATATTTAATAATGTACAAAATTAAGCAAAAATTGGCATAATGCTTATTCTTTCCTAAAATTACTGAGAGCTTAAATTATAGTGACTGCTAATTCTACCGAAACTAAAGAAAAAATTTTAATTAATGGACTTAAGCCTTTAAAAGGTAAAGTTCGTATATCTGGAGCAAAAAATGCTGTTTTAAAGCAGATTGCGGCTTGTATTTTAATTCCTCATCCAGTCATATTAAAAGATGTACCAGCTTTGCAAGATGTTTACCGAATGATTGATATTTTACATGCTTTGGGTGCTAAGTGTGAGTTTGATGAAGAAAAAGAAATTTTAATGGTGAATTGTTCTACTTTAAGTTCCTCATATGCTCCATTTGAATTAGTTAGTAAATTAAGAGCTTCTTTTGTTATTTTAGGACCAATTTTAGCTCGTCGTGGAAATGCAAAAGTATCTTTACCTGGTGGTTGCCAAATTGGTACTAGAAGAATTGACTTGCATGAAAAAGGTCTTAAATCTTTGGGAGCAACCCTTGAAATAACTCATGGCTATGTGGAAGCTCAGGCACCAGAAGGTGGCTTAATTGGCAAAGAAATTCATTTAGATATTCCGTCTAATGGTGCAACCGAAAATTTGATGATGGCTGCTGTTTTAGCTAAAGGTAATACTATTATTGAAAATGCCGCTAAAGATCCTGAAATTGAAGATTTAGCTAACTTTCTAAATTGTTGCGGAGCTAAAATAATTGGAGCTGGCTCTCACCGAATTGAAATTGAAGGTGTTACTTTAAATGATTTACACAGCTGCGAGTATACAACTTTGCCAGACCGTGTTGAAGCGGGTACTTTTATTCTTGCTGTTTTAGCCACTGAAGGGAAAGCAATTATTGAAAATGTAATTCCTAAGCATTTGACAGCACTATTAAGTAAATTAGAAGAAATGGGAGCTATTATCACTCCAGTTGGTGAAAAAAGTCTTGAAGTTACATCGAATGGAAGATTAAAAGCTACGGAAATAAGTACAGTTTGGTATCCTGGTTTCCCCACTGATTTACAGCCACAAATGATGGCTTTGCTAACTAAAACAGAAGGGGTTAGTATTTTTAAAGAAAATATTTATGAAGATCGTTTTTCACATGTTGAAGAATTAGTTAGAATGGGAGCTGATATTCAGGTTAATAATCATATTGCTATTTTAAAAGGTGTTGAAAAATTAACGGGTGCACAAGTTACAGGAAGCGATTTAAGGGCGACTGCTGGTTTAATTATTGCTGGTTTAGCAGCTGATGGCTTATCTGAAGTGCATGGCTTAAATCATTTAGACCGAGGTTATAATAGTTTTGCCGATAAATTAAGTTTGCTTGGAGCTGATATAAAAAGAGTCAGTGAAACTATAAATTAACTATTAAATTAACTTTAAAAATTTATCCATTTGCTTACTGACTTTTAAAAGTTGAATAATTGATTCAGTCGGTAATTTGTTGGCACTGTCATAAAAATCTAAAATTGTATCAAAAAACTCGGTTAAAGCTTTTAGTCTAGTTCTTGAATATTCATTTAATTCATTGTCTGTTTCTCCTTTTTCGAGCAAGCATTCTTTGATAATATTGACAGTTGGGTCTATTTCTTTTTTCTTTCTTTTTTCGCTAATAATCCGAAACATTTGCCAAACATCTTGTATAGCTTCATAATGTTCACGCCTATCTCCCAAAAGAGGAATTGCTTTTATTATTTCCCAGTTCAGCAATTCTTTAATGCTAGTGCTGACATTAGATCTGGCAATAGTTAAAGTATTTGAAATATCTTCAGCATTCAAAGGGACTGGAGAAATAAATAACAGGGCATGAATTTGAGCAACGGTTCGATTAATTCCCCATTTGCCACCCATTTCCCCCCAATGCAAAATAAATTTCTTTTCAGATTCGGATAATTTCATATTTATTGATTCAAAGCCTAATACTTTTACTTTTCACAAGAATAACTTAAACTTTTCAAAATGTAAAAAGAGCTCTCATTTATTTATTTCAAGCTTAATACTTTTCTCTATTTTAGCTGATAATGGGCTAGTTATTGGAGCAAATTTTTCAATTAATTTTCCTTCACGGTTAATTAAATACTTTTGGAAATTCCATTGAGGGCCACCTTTTAATGCTGATAATTTGGCATATAATGGGCTTTGTTCTTTACCTTTAACTTTAATTTTGGCGAATAAAGGAAAATTAATATTATAATTTAAACTACAAAAACTCTTGATTTGTTCATCTGCGGCTGGTTCTTGATTTAAAAAATCATTTGATGGAAAAGCTAAAATTTCGAGACCTTGATTATGATACTTTTGATATAGTTTTTCCAAATCAGCGTATTGACCTGTGAATCCACATTTTGAAGCTGTGTTTACAATTAATAAAACTTTACCCTGATATTTACACAAATTTACTTCTTGTCCATTAATATCTTTAACTTTTATATTTAATAAATCTGGGCAATTATTAGTTGTTGCTGCCGCTGAAGTTTGGCTTTGGGCGATATTATCCATAAGTAAAAAGTTGAAAGTGCATAAAGTAAGTATTGAAACAATTAATTTAAAAGTCATAGATTTCACGAAATATTAGCATTTACTTTTGTACGAGTTTCCCATTTTTCCATTCAAAAGTTTTATATTTTACAGACTTGATTTTTTCAGTTTTATCATTTTCGTTTTCCAGCTCTGTTGAGGTTTCTTTAACAATAATTTGATTCTGTTTACCACCTTTATCATTAGGAAAGATTATCGAAGAATTTACATGCCAAGAACCAGCTTCACCTAAATCAAGAGTTCTGAAACCATAAATAAGTTTATTATTGTGCAAAATTAAAATAATATCTCCTCCATCGCAACCACAGCAATTACGAGGCATACCTAAACGAATTAATTTTATTGCTGGTTCAAATCCTTTTTTATTGAGAATTTCAAGCTTTATAGAAGGATACTCCAAGCTCTGATTATCAATAGATTTAAATTTAATTTGGGAAATAAGTTTATTGTTTTTAATAAGTTTTGCTTCTAAGTTTTTAAGAGGATCATTCATTCCACTGTTTAAATCTGGTTCAGATACACTTGAAATGCCGATTAAAACTTTGGTTTGATTAGTTTTATCTTCAACTACGGCTTTAGCAAACATTCCTCCCCAAATATAACCTTCAAGCTTTTTATAGTGAACTTTATACCAATTACTTGAAATGCCATTAATTTTCTCTTCTTTTTTCAGCTCTTCAATAAATTCAACTTCTTCGCCAATTGACATCTCAGTCAAGATTTTTGAATCTAAAGAAGGTTTTGTGCGTAAATTAACCTTATCCTTGAAAATATAATACTTGATTCTTTCAGAGGAGAAAGCTGGATTAATAAAAGAAGACAAAACAAAACAAATTATTATTACAAATTTGAAGCTCTCTTTTATTGTCTGAAAGCCTAATAATTTTTTATTTAATATCATTGTTTTTTATAATTTCACGAAATATTAGTGAATGCAAAGCCTTTTTGTTTAGCACCCAGCCAATAAGATTGCGAATATTTAGCTTCAGTAATTTCAAACATACGAGTAATACTTTTCCTGGCTCTTTCAAATAAACCGTTCTCTACTCCATATTCCAAAATATTTATTTGATGAACATTATTCTCTAAAGCATTCACAATTGATTCTAAACGGTGATATTTCATATTTGGGCAAAGAGGATTAGGGAAAGTCATCAAAAACTTTTTCTGAGGCATATCAGCTTGCATTCGTCTAATTAGGCCATGCTCTGACAAAATAATAATTTCTTCTTGCGGGCATTCTTCCGCAAATTTATAAATCTGAGAAGTACTACCAACAAAATCCGCTAATTCCCAAACACTAGGATCACATTCTGGATGAGCAATAATAACTGCTTCTGGATGAGCTTTTCTTAATCTTTCTACTTCTGAAGTAGTAATTTGATAATGAGTTGGGCAAAAACCATCATAAATTAAAATTTCTTTTTCGGGTATTTGCTTTTGAACCCAAGCTCCCAAGCCTTTATCTGGTATAAAAATTACTTGTTTGTCTGGTAATGAACGAACAATATCAACTGCATTAGTACTAGTACAACAAATATCCGATTCAGCTTTGACCGCAGCCGATGAATTAACATAACAAATAACGGGAGCATTAGGAGATTGTTTTTTAAATTCAAGTAAATCCTTTGGTGTAATCATATCAGCCATCGGACAACCAGAAGCTAAGTCTGGCAATAAAACTGTTTTTTCTGGTGAAAGTAATTTGGCAGTTTCCGCCATAAAATGTACACCGCAAAAAACAATTAATTCAGCATCCGTTTTAGCCGCCACTCGTGAAAGAGCCAAACTATCCGCCACATAATCAGAAATGCGTTGAATTTCAAGCCTTTGATAAATATGTGTTAATAAAATCCCTTTTTTAGCTGAAAGCAAATCTTTAATTTTTTTTGCTAAAGCCTCAGTATCTCTTTCTAAAGGCTGATTTGCTAAATGTAAATCTTTTACTTCCCTAAACATTTTATACTCAACTTATTTGTAAAAATATATTTAATTAAGAATAACCGAATTTGATTATCTTGACTTAGTAATTAAAATTTAACATATTAGCAATCAGCAAGATAAAAACTAAGCTTTAAATTCAGCATCAATTACATCATCATCGCCATCAGTCTTTTCGGTATTAGGTTTTGATGATTGTTCTGCATTTTGTTGTGCTTCATTATCACCACCCGGAGGATTAGACTGTAACCAAGTTTGAAGCTTATACAATTCCTGCTCTAATTCAGTTTTTAGCGTTTTGATTTTGTCAATTGAAACTTCATCTTTGATAGCTTGTTTTAATTCAGCAGACTTGCTTTCAACAGCTTGTTTGAGGTCATCTGGTGCATTTGCTGGCAATTCAGATAATAATCTAGCGGCAGCAAAGGTTAATGAATCCGCTTGATTCTTTTCTTCAACTTCTTGTTTTCTGGCTGAGTCTTCGCTGGCATGAGATTCGGCTTCTTTTACCATTCTTTCAATTTCAGTTTTGTCCAAATTGGTAGTGGCCGTAATTGAGATTTTTTGCTCTTTACCCGTGGCTTTTTCTTTGGCAGTTACACTTAAAATACCGTTTGCATCAGTATCAAAAATAACTTCAATTTGTGGTACTCCAGCTGGAGCGGGCGGAATTCCAGATAATTGAAAACGACCTAAGCTTTTATTATCTCTGGCCATTGGTCTTTCACCTTGCAAAACATGAATTTCAACGCTAGTTTGATTATTTTCCGCTGTTGAAAACACTTCAGATTTACGAGTTGGAATAGTCGTATTTCTTTCGATTAAACAAGTAAAAACACCACCTTTTGTTTCAATACCTAATGATAAAGGTGTTACATCAAGCAAAACAACATCTTTCACTTCACCAGCCAAAACTCCAGCCTGAATAGCTGCACCAATAGCAACCACTTCATCTGGATTTACGCTTTGATTTGGCTCTTTACCGCCAGCCATTTCTTTAATTAACTTTTGAACAGCTGGAATACGAGTAGAACCACCAACTAAAACAATTTCATTAATTTTGCTTGGATCAATACCAGCGTCTTTTAAAGATTGCTCAACTGGCTTTTTAATTCTATTTAATAAATCAAATACTAATTCTTCAAATTTGGCTCTGGTAAGTTTAACTTCAAGATGTTTTGGACCAGATTGATCAGCTGTAATAAAAGGTAGGCTAATAGTAGTTTCAGTTAAAGTAGAAAGTTCAATTTTA
This sequence comes from Candidatus Caenarcanales bacterium, assembly GCA_947489925.1. Lineage (GTDB taxonomy): Bacteria > Cyanobacteriota > Vampirovibrionia > Caenarcaniphilales > Caenarcanaceae > JAAFJH01. The sequence goes on along the minus strand of CANLFK010000001.1, from coordinate 32,564 downwards.
GCTTTTTCGGCCGCTTCAGTTAAACGCTGTAAAGCTTGTTTGTCTTGTTTTAAATCAATGCCATTTTCTTGCTTAAAGCTTTGAGCTAACCAATCTACAACTTTACGGTCAAAATCATCACCACCCAAATGTGAATCGCCCGCCGTAGACTTAACTTCAAAAATACCATCGCCAACTTCTAATATGCTAACATCAAAAGTTCCGCCTCCAAGGTCAAAAACTAAAATTGTTTCTTCAGCTCTGCGATCAAGACCATATGCTAAAGCGGCGGCTGTTGGTTCATTGATAATACGCAAAACTTCAAGACCAGCAATAGTACCAGCATTTTTGGTAGCTTGTCTTTGTGAATCATTAAAGTAAGCTGGAACAGTAATTACGGCTGAAGTAACTTTTTCGCCTAAGTATTTTTCAGCATCTTCTTTTAATTTACGCAAAATCATGGCTGAAATTTCTTCAGGACTAAAAGTTTTACCTTCAATCTCGACAGCAATGCCATTTTCTTTAGATAAAACTTTATAAGAAGTATTTTGCACTTCAGAATTTACTTCATTAAGTGAATGACCCATAAACCGTTTAATACTAGCAACAGTATTTGGTGGTTTTAAAACAGCTTGTCTTTTGGCAATAACACCTACAATTCTTTCATTATTTGCTCCAAAATGGACAACAGAAGGAGTTGTACGCTGACCTTCGGCATTTGGAATTACTATAGGCTGACCGCCTTCCATTACTGCAACAACTGAATTTGTAGTTCCTAAGTCAATACCGACAGTTTTTCCCATGAATTAAAAGCTCCTATTAGTTTTTTATTTTAGAAATGTAAAAATGATTTTTAAAGTTTACCAAAATTCTAATAAGCTAACAAACAAAATTTTCAAAATATCAATTTGCAAAAACTTTCAACATAATTATTTTGCCCGACAAGCCTTTCTTCTTTTTTTAAAAACATACTGCGATAAGCATTTAATCCCATGATAGAAGACTCAAAGTCTAATTGTTTTACTTGTGAAGCATAACATTGAATTAGCTTCCTTTTAAGACTAGCAAATTCAGTAATATTAATATGAATATCAGCTTGGGCAAAGGGAGACCAAACTTCATAAATTAAAGCATCAATTAAAATATTTTTTGTTTTTAAATCTATTAAACTTTCGAAACAAGCTGTATGTGATATTTTGTGATCATTGTGCCAATCATTTATATTAGGCAAAAAAATCAAGTCTGGTTTTATTTGAATTAATAAACTATTTAATTTTTCTTTTAATTTACTAAAATTTTGTTCCAGCTTTCCATCAGGAAAATTAAGAAAATACTCTTTTAAATTAAAATCCTTTTGGCTTAAATTAAACTCATTAAGCAAGGTTTTTTTCACTTCTTGAAATTCTTTTGCTCTAATAAAACTAGTAATTATCGGCAAACTTTTTTTAATACCTTTTTCGCCATTAGTAGTAAATATTATATGAATATTTTTATGATGTTTTATTAAAAATGCAATTGTACCACCCAAACCTAATATTTCATCATCTTGATGGGGAGCTATTATACAGATATTTTGATATTTAGTAAATATTTTAGGTAACATATTAATTTTCAATAAGTTTATTATAAATTTCCAGATGACTTTGTATAAATTTTTGTTTGTTAAACTTATTTTTTAAATATTCAGATTTTTCCTTTCTGCTTTCAGAGTAGCCTTCTAGATTTTTGGAAACCTTTAATAATTCGGTTTTAAAGAGAGCTGTATTTTTAGGTTCAATTAAAATAGCATAATCTTGCAAAAGTTCAACTGAACCACCTTGATTATAAGTAATTATTGGTTTATTTAAGAAAGCTGCTTCTAATAAAGCCATACCAAAACCTTCTTTGTCATATGTTGAAACAAGTATATCTGCACTTTTTAATAATTTTAAATATTCTAATCTTTTTAAACCAGTTATCAAACTAATTTGTTTTTCTAATTTTAAACTTTTTATTTGTTTATTCAATTCGTCTTTTCTTTCTGAGTCATTAATTGGACTAATTAAATATAAATGAGCTTCGGGTAAATCTTCTATTAATTCATTGAAAATTGTAATTAATTCAGTTTGATTTTTGTAAAAAGTACCAGTCATTAAAATCTTTGGATTACCGATTAAATCAACTGACTCAATATTATTTGGTAATTCTATACAAGGAGAAATAATATTAACTATTAATTTGGGCTTATTTAATTTTACAAAAATATCTTTTACCCATTCAGAATTACAACTAATTGCATCAATAAAATTAAAAATAAATCTGTTGCGGCTAGGGCAAATATGTTGTGAAAAAAATATTTTAATTTTAGGCTGAAAAAGTTTTATTAATAAACCTAACCATAAATCATGCTCTCTGTGAATATGAATAATTGAATATTGAGTACCAAACTTTATTAAATTAAAAATATTTTTAAAGCCACCAAAACTTAAGCTAAAATAATTAGAGTATTTCGTAAAATTGTCGGGGAATCTAGTATCAGAAATTGAATTAGTTTTTAATATTTGTCCTACTTGATAGTTTGCGGTTAAAAGCCCATCAATTAAGCTAATTAAATACTCTTGTCCGCCTCCCCAGCCCTTGTCTAAATTAACTAATAAAATACTATTTTTCATATTTTTAATAATAACTCTTTATAACAAATTATTTTTCAATTCTATTACTTATTGTTTCAGCTCATTCATCATTTCAATCATTTCTTTTTCAGTTAATCTAGCTTGATCTCCTTCTTGCATTGCTTGAAAAATAGCTTCGGATTCAATTAAATTTTCAATATAGTCAAAAAACTCTTTTTTATTAGAATTGTTCATTTTCTTTGATCATTATAGCAAATTATTTTTTAATTCTATTACTTTTTGTCTTAATTCATCAATAATAGATTTTTCATCTTTCTCTTCAGTGTAATAAAGTGGCTCTCCAAATTCAATAATTATTTTGTGAAAACGAGGTAATTTATGATGATAAGACCAAGCTTCAAAACCACCATGAATTGCAAAAGGAATAATGGGAGCTTGGCTTTTAGTTTGCAGTCTGGCAACTCCACGGTTAAATTTAGCAATACTTCCATCTTCCGATAATTTACCTTCGGGAAAAATACAAATAGCTTTACCACATTTCAAATCATCAATTGCTTCCTTGAGAGCGTTTTTTCCTTGTCCATCAAATACTGGTATAAATGCCAAAGCTCTTGCGACATGACGAATAATTGGCCAACTTAAAACTTCAGAAGTTACCATAAATTCTAAATTTCGCTTAGAAGCAGTACCGACAATAAAGCCATCTAGCCAGCCCGTATGATTGCCCGCCAAAATTAATGAACCTTTATGTTTTAAGTGCTGCCTACCTTTTATTTTTAATTGGAAAAACAAATACATTATTGGCTTGAATAATAGTCTGAGTACATAATAAACAAAATTCCGTCTAAAAAATAATATGATTGAAGTAATACTAAAAGCAAAATAAGCCAAACCATGAATTAACTCAATTGGCGGGGTTTTAACTAATACAAATTGAGACATAATTATCAAACAAATTACAAATATTAAATTAGTAATAAAAGCTTTAAAACCGAATACTTTTCCCCGAAAGCGATTGGGTACTGTTTTTTGAATAGCTGTTTCGATTAACATATTTATAATTACATTAACTATTCCAATTGGTATAAGCCAAAACCAAGCCATTTCAATCGAATTAACAAATTGGGCAGTACCAAACGCAATTACTAAAACTATAAAAGAAAAAGTAAGTAAATCATTTAGTTTGAATTTGTTTTGCAAAAAGTTTATGCCGATTACACCAAGTAACATTCCGCTTCCAATCATGATTAAGAAAGTGTTTAATTTGTCCTGAGCTAAAGCAATTAATGCAATATAAAATACCGAAGTTAAAAGCGATAATGCACAAGCTAATTCAATTATTCTTTTTGTCTTTTGATGAGTCTTTAAGTAAGTAATTGTACTTTTAAAACTTTGCGTAAATTGAATGAATATATTTTTGTATTTTATTTCATTTCCAGCTGGAGTACCTTGTTTTATCCATTCATGGGCTTTTATGTAAAAAGTATCATATTTATAATTGGAACTTATTAAGATTTCGTCTAATTTTTCTTGTGAAACTTGATACTGGTTTTTTAATGATTTCTCAAGAGAATGTATTTTATCAATTTCAGAAATCTTAATTTTACCTTGACCTAAAAGCTCTTGAAGCTTATTCACAGATAATTGATTTTTTTCTTTTAGTTTAATGAATTTTACCAAGATCAAACTAATAATAGAAGTAATTGAAATACTAAATATCAGAATAAAGAAATATCTATCTTCTCCTAACAATGAAGAACTAACTAAATAATTAAGTAAAATATTTAAGCTGATTATTAAAGCATTAGCAGAACGCAAATTAGATTTCTGTACTATATTTGGTATTAAACTTAAGGTAATGATATTTATAAAAGCAGCTACTGTAGAAGATAAAAATATAATGATAGACCCACTGTTCTTATACAAAAATTCTGTTCTTAAAAGAATATATGTAAAATGAGCTAATGCCACTCCAGAAAGTAGAAAAAGTATAATTTTAATCAGCAAATGTATATGTTTGTTTGTACATAAATTTAAAAATATTGCAAAAAATAAAATACTAAATATTGGATTATTATTATAAAAAGAAAAGAAGCTAGCTATGTTTGGATGAGAAAGTAGGTCTTCAAAAGTTGCTGGCTTTCCCGCCAAACCAAACAAGAAAGATAAAATCATCATATATACAATCCAAAGAACTCCAAGTTTAACTAAAACACTTTTGAATAAAATATCTTTTTTCTTGTATTTATCAGCTAAATAACCAGCTAATGGAGCAAAGAATATATAAGGTAAAATCAAAATTATAGTAGTAATAATATGATTTCCTTTAATCTCAGTAGTCTCAGTAGGTATTTGTACTAATTTATCGCTAAAGATTACAAATATATTGATTAAAAGAAGTAATACAAAGTTTTTATTGGTGAATAAATTATTATTGTTTTTATTACTTATTTTTTCAGGCATTTTTAGTATTTATTGTTTATTTTATTTATCATACCCAACTAATGATTTATATTTTGTTTATTTGTTCTGTATTATTATTAGCTTAGGTATCTTTAAAAATGAAAATTTTACAAATTATTACTTTGGCTGACTGCGGCGGAGCACAAATACATTTACTAGAATTAATTAAAGGTTTACAAAATAAGCTTGACTTTGAAGTTATAGTAGGCGAAAAAGGTTTTTTAACCGATAGATTAGATGAATTAAAAATTAAATATTATATAGTAAATAGCTTACAGAGAGAGCTTTCTTTAAAACAAGACTATTTGGCTTTTCAGGAAATTAAAAACTTAATTAAAACTTTAAAACCAGATTTAATTCATTGTCATTCTTCTAAGGCTGGCATAATTGGACGCTGCGTAGCTTTTATTTGTAAAATTCCAGCTGTTTTTACTGCTCATGGCTGGGCTTTTCACCCGAAAGTAAATTTGAAAAGTCGTTTAATTGCTTTATTGGCTGAATGCTTGGCTGGTTTAATTAGCCAAAAAATAATTTGTGTTTCTGACTTTGATTATGAATTAGCTTTAAAAACTAAATTATTTCCTAAAACTAAATTGACTACTATTCATAATGGGCTTGCTGAGCTAGATTTAAACTCTTACAAAAATTATGAATTTAGTTTTAGCGAACCTGAAAATAATAAATCTGTCAAAATCTTGATGGCGGCTCGCTTTGCTGAACCAAAAAGGCAAGATTTATTGATTTTAGCTTTTAGTGAATTAATTAAAAAAACTAATCAAAATATTATTTTACTTTTGGCTGGCGAAGGATCGCAAAAATCAGCTTGCAAAGAATTAGCAAAAAGTTTAAATTTAAGCTCTCATATTCATTTTTTAGGAGAAATTTATCCGATTGAACCTTTAATTGAAAAAGCCGATATATTTTGCTTAATTTCAGAAAGAGAAGGCTTGCCAATTAGCTTGTTGGAAGCGGCTAGACAATCTAAACCTTTAATTGCTTCAGCGGTTGGCGGAATTCCAGAAATTATTGAAAATCAAATTAATGGTTTTTTAATAAATAATAATTCGCTCTCAGAGCTACAAAATGCTTTGTTAAATTCACTAAATAATAATTTGCTAATTAAAATGGGGCATGAATCCAGAAAGATTTTCGACCATAAATTCACTTTAAAAATAATGCTTAAAGCGGTCAGTCAAGTTTACGAACAGTTAATTCCAAGGACAAATTGAATGAAAAGAAATTTATTTTTGAATTTAAGTATAATTATGGCTTTATATTTTTTAGCTATTTTTGCTGATTTTATTGCTCCACTTTCCCCGACCCAAACACCAGAAAACAAAATTTCTTATTCACCACCAATCAAAGTTAATTTCTCTGTCAATCAAGGTTTTTATTTTCACCCTTTAGTTTTAAAAATCAATGAAAAAGACTTTAGCCGCACTTTTAAGCCAAATCAAAATAAAATTTGTAAAATAAGTTTTCTTTCAGCTGATTCAGTCAAACCATACAAATTATGGAATTTAATTAAACTAAAAATACATTTCATAAGTTCTCCTAATTGCCCAGATTCATTCAATTTATTAGGGACAGACAAATTAGGACGAGATTATTTATCCAGATTAATTCATGGTTTAAGACCTGGTTTATTTGCTGGTTTGATTGGTATTTTAATTTCATTTCCGCTTGGGGTTGTGTATGGAACTATTGCAGGTTATAAGTCTGGGGCAATTGGCGAATTTATGATGCGTTTGGTTGAAATTATTTTGAGCTTACCAACTTTATATTTGCTTGTAGCTTTGGCGGCTCTTTTGCCCGCTAGTTTATCGAATATGCAGCGTTTATTATTAATTACATTATTATTATCTTTAATTGGCTGGGCGGGAATGGCTCGTATTGTGCGGGGTCAAGTTTTGGCTATTCGTAATAAAGACTTTGTGCAAGCGGCTTATTTAATGGGAAAACCAACTTGGAAAATTATTATTTATGACATAATTCCTCAGCTGAGCAGTTATTTGATTATTGCTTTAACTTTATCTTTTCCGTCATATATTTTAGGCGAAACCACCTTAAGTTTTTTGGGCTTGGGCATTAATCAGCCAGATGCAAGCTTAGGTAATATTTTGTCAGAAGGCCGTGAATTAAGTAATTTGTTTTTAAGACCTTGGCTGGCTGTGGGTTCTAGTTTGATTTTGATTTTATTAACTTGGTGTTTTAATTCACTGGGAGACCAATTAAGAGATATTTTTGATGTCAAAGAACAATCAATTTAGTACTTTAATATTAGATTTTGCTAAACGACTATAAAAACGGGGAATGAAAAAAGAAGAAAATATACTTGGATTAGCTTATTAAATAAAATGGATTTCAGAAGTGCATCCGATAATCTTGATAGTGGAATAATCTCTCAGGAAGAAATTACCCGCCAAATTGTAAACTTACCCTGTATTTACGGTATATTCCAAAATCAGTCTAAAATATTTTGCCTTGAAGTTAAAAATAGACAAAATAATCAAGAAATAAGTGTTGTTTTACTTTATTCAAATTTAAAATTAGCCATTGAGGCAACTAATGCTTTTGAAATCCCTACTAGCTGGTATATTGCACAATGGTCTGATATTGATGATTCATTAAGAGCTTGCTCAGAGCTAGAAATTGATGCAATTGCTTTTGATGCTATTCCAGAACATAATTCTTTAAGTGGTTTAGTCTTAGATAAAGAATCTTTGCAAGAATTAATTAGACTCTCTTATTCAACCAATTAATTTTTCTTTTTGCTCCAAGGTAATTGTTTTTTGAGGCTTTCACGGTTTTTTTGCCTTAAGGTTTCCAGATAATTATAAGCTTCAAATAAAGTTCCTCCTTGTCCACGAGCTTTGCAGTAAGTATAAGAAATAGCAGACTGAGCTAATAAACTATAAGCCATTAAATTTCCAAATGACTTTTTCTGCATTTCTAAACCCTTAATAAAAATTATTAAATTAATGATTAAAAGTGGTAACCAAAGAATTACATCAATATCTTTTACCCAATCCATAATATTTAAACTTCGGGGAGAACGCAAAACTAAAAATACTAGCGAAAATAAAACCATAGCTCCGCCACCTAATAAGTAAATAAAGGTTTTCGGTAAGTCTTTTTGTGAATTTTGCAAGATTTGAGAGCTTTGCAAAGCAATTTGTTGGGATTCTTCGGGTAAAGTTTTTTTTTGGTCTAATCTTTGTATTATTTCTTTGCAAATTTCTTTTTCATAATCTTTTTTATCTTTTTTGGTCAGGTTTTTCCATAATCGATTCAATATATTTAAATCTTTTTTATGATTACCAATACACTTATTAGCAATGTTTAGCCAATCATTTAAATTAATTTTTACCTTTTTGGGTTTAGTTTTGATCTCTTTATTTTTCATTTTGCATAATAATTTTAAAACTTTAGTAGAAAAAAATGATTTTACTTGTTATTCTATTACTTCTAAGCAAAATAAGCTAAGTAAATAAGCCAAGATAGCTCAGTCGGTAGAGCAGAGGACTGAAAATCCTCGTGTCGCCAGTTCGATTCTGGCTCTTGGCACCTTTTTAAGTGCAGATTGGCATCAAAGATTCTGTTTTAATAACTGGATTAAGCCACATAACCAAGGCATTTTCTAGTTTCCCCGTCTCTGAATTTCGATAATAATCTTTTCTAAAGCCTTCTTCTTTAAAGCCAAATTTTTTATAAAGATTAATTGCTCTTAAATTATTTTCATTAACTTCTAAGCTAAGTGCTTTTAAATTCCAGTGAAGACATTTATGAATAACAAAAGATAATAAATATTGACCTAATTTTTGACCTTGATATTCCGCTTTAATTCCAAAATTGGTAATATAACCTTCTGGATCAAGATCATGCAAACCAATAAAGCCAATTACGGTTTCTTCCTCAGTCAAGACCCAATAATATGCCAAAGCATTATTCAATTCACCTAAAAACATTTGCCTAGACCAAGAATGATTGCCATTTAGCTGTTGATCAATTTGATATGCTTGATCTAAATAAGCACAATTTAAACTATGTATTTTGTAATTTTGCATATTAAAGTTATTTTTCGGTATAATTTTACTTCTAAATTTTATTTGTACTAATTTTTTAATTTAATTCATGGCTAATACTAAAGCATCAAAAAAAGACATACTCAGAAATGCTCGCAATCGTAGCAGAAATATTGCTCAACGCTCTCAAATTAAAACTTTGTTTAAGAAACTTTCTAAACTAAAAGAAGAAAAAGACTTACAAAGCTGCTTAAACAATTTATTCTCCGAATTAGATAAAGCTTCAGAGCAAGTAATTCACCCAAATAAAGCCAGTCGCCTTAAAAGTCAAGCCGCAAATAAAGTTAAAACCCTTTTAACAGCCAGTAAATAAGGAAAATTATGATTGAAACAAAATACTTAGACGAAATCAAAAAAGAAATTGCGGAAAATCCAGTATTACTTTATGCAAAAGGTAATAAAGAACAGCCCAGATGTGGTTTTTCAGCGGCGACAATCGAAATATTAAATTCTTATAATATAGACTTTTCGGTAATTAATGTTTTGGCTGATTTAAACAAAAAAGAAGCTCTCAAAGAGTTTTCACAATGGCCAACTATTCCTCAATTATATGTTAAAGGAGAATTAATTGGTGGCTGTGATTTAACCAAAGAATTGCATGAATCTGGTGAATTAAAAGATATTTTAGCCAAAGTTTAGAAAATTTTTTAATTTAACTTCCGAAAACTAATCCCCTCCTTTTTTCGTCTTGAGAGGGGCGGATTTTATTGTTAAAGAACTTTTTACTTGTTATTTATCTTTCAATAGCTTTCTGGACTTTCAATTCAGCTTTAAACTTTAAAGACAAATATTGTTGGATTTCCCATAAGTCAGATTCAGTAATTAATTTTTGATCTTGCGTAATTCTTAATTCATATTTTTTCCCAGACTCAATCAGTAAATTTAAGCTTTTTAAGACCTCGGTGGCACTATCTTTTACACCAGTAATTAAATCGTATTTAGTATTTAATATATTTTTCACATCAAAGCCAATCCAATCACATAAATTTAATACTTTTGAAAATCTAATTGAATCAAAGCCAGTTGTATGAAGCCCAATTTTAAAACCCATTAATTTTACTTCCTGAATCACAGCTGGTAAATCATCTTGCAAAGTTGGTTCTCCTCCACTAAAAACAATAGCTTCTAATAAACCTTTTCTTTTATTTAAAAACTTATGCAAATCATCAAAGCTATATTGTGTTTCTTTGTGCTGAGAGGCTAAATGTTTATTATGACAGTAAGGGCAATGCCATAAACAACCTTGGCAAAAAACTACGGCTGACAATTCATGAGGATAATCAATAGTCGTCAGCGGTATTATTCCTCCAATCTTAAAGTTTTCAAACATTGTTTTTTATTATTCAGGTCGGATCAAAAGCTAATCTTTCTTTGAATTCACTTTTTTTACCCCGATTGAAACTGCTAACTGGTCTATGATAACCCATTACTCTTGTCCATATTTCACATTCAGCTTCACAAGTAGGGCAATTTTGTACTTCACCTTTTATATAACCATGTGTTGGGCAAATTGAAAAACTAGGAGTTAAAGTCAAATAAGGAATGCGATATTTCATCAAAGTTTTACGAACCAATTGTTTGGCTAAAGCTGGCTCTGAAATAGATTTGTCCATGTATAAATGAAAAACCGTGCCGCCCGTATATTTAGTTTGTAATTGTTCTTGATGATCTAAAGCTTCAAAAGGGTCATCAGTCGAATTTACTGGCAATTGTGATGAATTTGTATAATAAGGAGCTTCTACTGTGCCAGCTTGCAAAATGTCTGGGAAAGCTTTTTGGTCTTCTCTGGCAAATCGATAAGTAGCACCTTCAGCTGGAGAAGCTTCCAGATTATATAAATGTCCCGTCTCTTCTTGATAATTAATCATAAGTTCTCTTAATTTATCGAGTATTTGAAGAGCTAAATCATAACCAAAAGGCGTTTTAATATCATGTTCATCATTTGTAAAATTACGAATACATTCATTAACACCATTAATTCCAATTGTTGAAAAATGATTCCGTAATGTCCCTAAATATCTTTTAGTAAAAGGAAATAAACCTTGCTCCATAAAGTTTTGAATTACTTTCCTCTTCAGTTCAAGGCTATTTTTGGCGGCATTTGCTAATTTTTCTAATTCTTGTAATAAAGCTGGCAAATTTCCTTTATTTGTATAACCGAGCCTAGCACAGTTTATGGTAACAACTCCAATCGAACCAGTCTGTTCAGCTGAACCGAAAAGTCCATTTCCTCTTTTTAATAATTCTCTTAAATCAAGCTGTAAGCGACAACACATTGATCTGATCATTTGTGGATTTAAATCTGAATTAAGAAAATTTTGAAAATAAGGCAATCCATACTTTCCAGCTAATTCAAATAATAAATCAGCATTCTCATGCTCCCAGTCAAAGTCATTAGTAATATTATAAGTCGGAATAGGAAAAGTAAATACTCGCCCTTTAGCGTCTCCATTTAGCATAATTTGCAGATAAGCTTTATTTAACATATCCATTTCAACTTGTAAATCAGCATAAACAAAATCCGCTTCTTCACCAGCAATGACTGGTCTTTTTTGTTTTAAATCATCTGGGCAAACTAAATCAAAAGTTAAATTGGTAAATGGCGGCTGACTTCCCCAACGAGACGGAACATTCAAATTAAAAATAAATTCTTGAATGCCTTGATAAACTTCTTCATAAGACAATTTGTCAATTTTAATATAGGGTGCTAAATAAGTATCAAATGAACTGAAAGCCTGAGCACCAGCCCATTCATTTTGCAAAGTACCCAAAAAATTAACGGCTTGCCCTAAAGCTGTCCTAAAATGCTTTGGCGGGTCTGATTCAATTTTGCCACTACAGCCATTAAATCCTTCGAGCAATAAAGTTTTTAAAGACCAGCCAGCACAATAGCCAGTCAGCATATCTAAATCATGAATATGAAAACTACCATTTATATGAGCTTCTTTAATTTCGGGCGAATAAATATGATTTAACCAATAATTGGCAATGACTTTTCCAGCCACATTTAAAATTAAACCGCCAACCGAATAATTTTGATTTGCATTGGCTTTCACCCTCCAATCAGATTGTTCAATATATTCATTAACCGAACTAATAGCATTGATTAAAGTTTTACGGTCTTCTCTCATCTGAAAATGTTTTTCTCGATAAACCGCATATGCTCTAAAGGTTTTATAAAAGCCAGATTCGTATAATTTTTTTTCAACTAAATTTTGAATATCTTCGACAGAGACAACTGGAATTTCTAATTTATGACATTCAGCAATAACTTGCTCCGCAATAAAATAGATTTTTTCTGGTGTTATTTCAGCAATTGCTTCATTGGCTTTGAGTAAAGCATTAATAATTTTTTGATCGTTAAAAGAAATTAATTGATCGTTTCGTTTTTTGACAAGCAAGCTTTTTTCTTGATTTTTTGTATTAATTTTTTGAGCTAAATTGAATTCATTTGTTGATAAAATAGTAGACATAAATTATCCCTAGAACTTAAGTCTGGGAAAGGAGATTTGAGATTTCAAGTTTATATTTTACAATATTATTAATGCTTTTTGAAAATAATATTTATTTGTAAAAGAGAGCTTATATAATTACTGATTGACAGCAAAATAATTAAAAAAAGTTTTTACAACCAAATAAAATTCATGGAAATCAATCAATTTATCGATCATACACTTTTAAATCCTTTAGCTACTGAAAAAGAAATTGAGCAATTTTGTGTAGAAACTATCCAAAATAATTTTAAAGGAATTTGTCTTCATTCTCGCTGGATTTCTTTGGCAAAAGTATTATTGGCTCAAAGTGGTCATGAAATTGCGGCTGTAGCTGATTTTCCTTTTGGAGCTAGTTTAAATATTTCAAGATTAAAACAAATTGAATATTGCTTATTGGAAGGAGCAACTGAAATTGATTTGGTCGCACCTTTAAATTATATAAACGAAAATAATTGGGAAGCTTTATTCAAAGATATTTTGTCAGCTCGTCAATTAATTGGAACTCGTGGAAAATTAAAAGTAATTATTGAAGTTTCTTTATTTTCAGCGGAGCAAATTATTCAGGCCTCAAGGATTTGCGGACAAGCTAGTGTTTATATGGTTAAAACTTCAACTGGAATTATTAACAAAAGACCAACTCAAATTAAAGATATTGAATTAATTAAAGAAGGCTTGATTGACTTTCCAGATGTTCAAATAAAGGCTAGTGCGGGCATTAAAACTTATGAACAAGCCGCTGAATTTATAAATGCTGGTGTTACTCGTCTGGGTACAAGTTCAGCCTTAAATATAATTAATGAATCTAAATTTTCAGAAAGAATAAGAAGTTAAATTATTTATCGGAAGAGGGACTTGAACCCTCACGGTTGCCCATGCGCCCCTTAAACGCACGCGTCTACCTATTCCGCCATTCCGACATAATATTTATCTTCTTAAAAAATATTAACTTAAATTCTAGTTTTTTTTTACTTAATTGATAGAATTATTTTCTGAACTTAGTTTGAAATACAAAATAAAAGTAATAATTCTCAATAGAAAATATGATTAGCAAAGAAGAAAAGAAAGAAATAATTGGTAAATTTCAGTATCACACAGCCGATAGCGGTTCACCTGAAGTACAAGTTGCTATTTTAACCTCTCAAATTGAGCAAATAGCTAAACATTTATCTGGTAACAAAAAAGATTTTTCGGCTTTAAGAGGACTACAAAGATTAGTAGCTCGCCGCAAAAAATTATTAAGCTATCTTTTAAAGCAAGATCCTAATAAATACGCAAAATTAATTAAAGAATTAGGAATAAGAGGTTAATTCAATAGTGCAAATTCCTTCGGAAAAGATAAAGTCAATTCATTATGAGATTAGTGAAAATAAACAAATAATTATTGAAACTGGTCGATTAGCTAGTGAAGCAAATGGTTCAGTTTTGGTTTCTTGTGGTGAAACTATGGTTTTAGTAACTTGTTGTGAATCCAAAGAACCTAAATCTGATATTGACTTTTTCCCATTGACGGTTGATTTTGAAGAAAAAATTTATGCTGTTGGACGCATACCTGGTTCTTATAATCGCCGTGAAGGTAAAGCTTCGGATAAATCGGTTTTGGCTGGTCGTTTAATTGACAGACCGATTAGACCTTTATTCCCCGAAAATTATCATCATGAAGTTCAAATTGTGGCTACTGTTTTAAGTGCTGATCAAGTTCATTCACCAGATGTTTTGGCAATTTTAGGAGCTTCAGCCGCCATTGAATTAGCAGGACTTCCATTTTTAGGTCCAGTTGGAGCGGTTCGTGTTGGCTTGCAAAAAGGTCAATTTATTGTTAATCCGACATATGAAGAATTAAAAAATAGCCCACTTGACTTAGTAGTAGCTGGAACTGAAAAAGCAATTTTGATGATTGAAGCGGGTGCTAATTTTTTAAAAGAAGAAGTGATTTTGGCTGGTATTGAGTTTGCTCATAAATTCATCAAAGAACAAGTTTTAATCCAAAAGGAATTGATTTCAGCTTGTAATATTAATAAAAGAGATTTTCCTGCCCCAATCGCTGAAGAGAAGAAAATAAAAACTTTAGTCGATAAATTAGCCAAAGAAAAATTACTCTCTTCGATTGAATCTAAATTGATTGATAAAAAAGAAAGAGAAAAATTATCAGATGCCGCTTATAAAGCTGTAAAAGAACATTTTGAAAAAATAGCTGAAACTGATGATCAAAAAGATAAATTAAAATTGGCTTTGGCTTATACCAATAAATTGCAGAAAAAATTAATGCGTTCTCAAATTATGGAAAAAGGAGAGCGGGTTGATGGACGAAAATGTAATGAAATTCGACCAATTTGGTCTCAGGTTGGTTTATTGCCAAGAACGCATGGAAGCGGTTTATTCACCCGAGGTTCAACCCAAGCTTTATCAATAGTTACATTAGGGTCTGGTATTGATGCAAAGCAATTAGACAGTATTTTACCCGAAAAAGAACAAACTTATTTTCATCATTATAATTTCCCAGCTTTTTCAACAGGTGAAACCAAATCTTCTCGTGGACCTGGCAGAAGAGAAATTGGACATGGTGCTTTAGCTGAGAGAGCTTTAATTCCAGCTTTACCAGCCAAAGAAGAATTTCCATATGTTATTAGAGTTGTTTCTGAAGTTTTAAGTTCAAATGGCTCTAGCAGTATGGCTTCAACTTGCGGTAGCACTTTAGCTTTATTAAATGCTGGCGTTCCGCTTAAGGCAATGGTAGGTGGAATTGCAATGGGTTTAATTTTGGAAGGCGGAAAATGTGCCATTTTAAGTGATATACAAGGTGTTGAAGACTTTTTGGGCGATATGGACTTTAAAGTTACTGGTAGCCATGAAGGTGTTACAGCTATTCAGCTTGATCTTAAATTACCCGAAGGCATTAGTTTACCAATTTTAAAAGTTGCCCTCGAACAAGCTTTAGCTGGACGAATTCATATTTTAGATGAAATGTCTCAAACTATTAATGAACCAAGTTCTGAAATTTCTGCATATGCCCCACGCATGGCTTTAGTTCAAATTTCAACTGATGATATTGCCATGATGATTGGACCTGGTGGCAAAAATATTAAACGGTTAATTGAAGAAACTGGCGTTGATAAAATTGACATTGCTGATGATGGAATGATGAGTATTATGGGACGCAGTGATGTTGTGGAAGCGGCAAAAGAAAGAATTGTGGCTATGACTATGCGAATTCACCCAGGTGAAGAATATAGAGGAATAATTGTCCGAAAACTTCCGATTGGGCTTTTTGTTGAAATTGCACCGGGTAAACTTGGTTTATTGAAAGCTGGTGGCTCGGCTGGAAGGAATGACAGAGGTCGTTATAATAATCGTAGATTTGAAAGGCGTAGTGATGACATGGAAGGTCAATTAACTCAGCAAGTTGAACAGCAAGAAGTTAATTTTGATGAATTTCAGGTTGATCAAGAAGTTTTAGCTTTAGTGCAAGAAATTGACCAAAGAGGACGCATTAATTTACATAGTATTAGAGCAATAGTTTAAGTATTTTGAATATACAAACTAGAGGATAATCAAGAACTCTGCTAGGACAAGAACTGCAAAAACTTCACGCTAAAGGGCTAATAGGTTCTCAGACTATTGTCAGTACTGAAGGATGCTACTCCATCACGACTACTCACTCATTAATAAATATTAAAACGGGTGAGACTTTGGTTGAGAGCAAAGCAACTGTAAAAGGTAATTGCAAAGAAATGCCACCTGGATCTTTTCCAATGCATGATTTTTCGGAGCATAATGGCGTTATACCGATAAACGGAATGGTATGTGAAAACCTTGTTGGTGCTCGAACGAGAGCATTGAGATTAATGCCTTGCCAAGCAGAATTAGAAGGAGTTTACAGAGAAAGCTGGAATACCAACATTAACCCTCTCTTTGAAAGAGATCCAGCAAATAATTTGCCCAGTGACACAATGTTTGAGCCGCTTGTCATAGGTGATTTATTTCCAGCTCCTTTTGTGAATGAAAGAGTCGGGCAAACTATGTTTGAACAAACACCACATAATGACACTGAAGGAATAAAATCAATGCTTAATAGCCGAGAATCAATGGTCAGGGCGGCATTTTATAGTGGACATACTTTAGAATTGCCAGTCCGTAAATTGAAAAACGGATCAATAATACCTATGTTACCAAGAATAAAGCCTAATCCTGAAATCAATGGGAATTTTTATGGTTATTGTAATTTACCTACAACTTTAGGCTCACAAGTAAAAGCCGCTAATGAAGCTTTGAAAAATAATACAAAACCTAATACTTTTATGGGCAAAATTATGAGTTTTATAGCTCATGCTTTAGCTGGAAAGAAGCCAGAACATGAAAAATTTGGAACAATTTGGGATACTTGGGATTAATTTGGCTTTAAATATTGCAAAGTACTCCAAATTCCCCAGCCAGTCGGTCCCATTTCATAATAGTCATCTTTCTCGTCTAAATAAGCAACTCCAGCAATATCCAAATGAAGCCAAGGTTTTTTATCCATTATAAACTCTTGCAGAAATAAAGCCGCTAAACTTGCATCTGGAAGCCCAGCACATTGTAGTAAATCTGCACAAGAACTTTCTAGATCTGTTTTATATTCTTCAAACATGGGTAATTGCCAAATTTCTTCACCAGTCAGAGCGGAAGCTAAACCAAATTCTTTCAAGAAACTATTATTATTAGTAAAAGCTCCAGCCGCTTTATCGCCAAGTGTTGCCGCACAAGAACCAGTCAAAGTGGCATAATCAATAATTTTATTAATTTCTTTTTGCTGACTGAAATAAGTTAAAGCATCGGCTAAAACCAAGCGACCTTCTGCGTCTGTATCAACTATTTCAACGGTTTTTCCGCTTAAGGTTTTAATAATATCGCCTGGTCTAAATGAATTTGCATCAAAAGAATTTTCACAAGCCAAAATCAAGCCCTTAGCGGAAACTGACCAATTTAATTCAGATAAAGCTTTGAAAATGCCCATAATGACAGCCGCACCAGACATATCACTTTTCATTCCATACATATATTTATTCGGTTTTAAGCTCAGTCCGCCAGTATCATAAGTTAAACCTTTACCAATTAGTCCGATATATTCGTCTGAACTGGAATTATTATAAGTGAATTCAATTAAATAAGGCTTAGCCGCAGCCCCTTGAGAGACAGCCAAAAAAGTATTTAGACCTAAATCTTGACATTCAGCGGAATTTAAAACTTTGACTTGTAAATTTTTGTTGCTTAATTTTTGAGCCGCTTCAGCTAAAGCCAAAGGAGTCATAATATTAGCGGGTTCATTAATTAAATCTTTGCAGAAATTAATTGAATTTAAAATAATTTGTTTTTCAGTATTTAAATTTGTTTTTAAATGGCTAAAATCTGCGACTGGAAACTTATTAGGGCTATATTTATTAAAAACATAATTGGCTTCAAATAAGCTTGTGATAATAAAATCTGTCGAAAATTTATTTTTTATAGTTTTTAAATCAATTGACTCAATAATAGCTTTCTGAGAACGCAAAAATTGCAAGGCTTTATGAATTACTCTTCTAAGACGATTATGAGTTAATTTTTCAAGTTCTCCTAAGCCAATTTCTAATTCTAATAATTTAAGAGAGTCTGATTTAATATCAATTTTCAATTCTCCAAAAGTCCGTTTGAGCGAGAATTTTAAATGCCAATTAGTCAATTTTTTATTTCGTGTTTTTGTTCTTATAATTATACTTTCAAGCCAGAGTTAAAACTTTATAATTCTCTAAAAAAAGCTGAGTTTGATTTCTAAATTATTTTGTTTTTATTTTTGTACGGTATTTGAGAAAATCTGTTAAAATTCTGAAAGCTTATTTGCTCTTAATTAAAAAAGTGATTTGGCAGACGTTGCCTAGTGGTTAAGGCTCCGGATTGTGGTTCCGGTTTTCGCGGGTTCGAGTCCCGTCGTCTGCCCCATTTTCAAATTAATGTATTTTTGCACAATACTTAAAATGTACTTTTGATAGTTTCTTCGAGTGATATTCCAGTTAAATAATTACCAACTAATTTGATTGAATCAGGTAATTGGTTTTTTACTTTTGTGATTAAAGCTGAATGTCCCAAATTATATTGTGGTATTCCTCGAATCCAGCTTTTTATAAATTTAATTTCAATACTATTTTCATTCAATGAGCTAAAAATTTTGAGTAAGTCTTTTTTGACAATATTTTCAATTTCGATTTGGCTTTCATTAATAAAATTACCACCCAGAAAAGCTGTACCTGAAACATAATCTGCTGGAGAACGATTAGGAAATAAAGCCGAATTAAAAATTAAACCTAATAAATTAATATTTTCATTTTCCGCTTTTAAAAAACCAAATGATTTAAAATAAATTTGCTTGTCTTTTTCGCTTAAGCTACTTTCCTTGAGCCAAACGGTAATTGTAATAATTGGTGCATATTCAATTTGATTTAAATCAGCCAAATATTCAGGTAAAATTTTAGCCGCTTGGTAAGCTGGAATTGAGAGAACTATATTTTTGGCTTTAATAATTTTACCGCTCTCAAAGTGTAATTCCCAAATATTATTATTTTGTTTTAAACTATTTAATTTGTGATTTAAATATAAATTTTCTTCGCCCAAATAAGTTTTAAAAGCCAAAATTAAATCTTTAAATCCACCATCAAAAGAGTTAATTGTTCGTTTAAGTTTTTTTGTTTTGGATTTAAAACTATTAATCAAAAAACCCAAAATAAGAGATTTATGCTTTTGTTCGAGCTCGGCTAAAAGTGGAAAAACCGCTCTCATCGATAGTTTACTAATATTTCCAGCATAAATTCCACTAATTAAAGGCACAATTAATTTACTAACAAAT
This sequence comes from Candidatus Caenarcanales bacterium, assembly GCA_947489925.1. Lineage (GTDB taxonomy): Bacteria > Cyanobacteriota > Vampirovibrionia > Caenarcaniphilales > Caenarcanaceae > JAAFJH01. The sequence continues at coordinate 13,081 of CANLFK010000001.1, read as the reverse complement.
TCAGCATTAAATCTACGAGTAAAAAAATCTTTAATACTTTCTTCTGATGGTGAATTATCGGGTCTTGTTTTAAATATTTCGCTACAAATTGCCCATTTAGTCTTTAAACTAATAAAATCACTAAAAAATAAAGTCAAAGGATTACTGGCTGGATATAAAGCTCCATTGGCATAAATTAATTTTTGCTTGGCTTCTGGATTTTGTAATAAAGGTTTAAGTTCTAAAGTATTTAAAATTTCTTGCCAAGCCTCGCCCCAGCTAAAACTATTTGGACCAAGTTCAGCCACAAATTCATCATCTAGCAAAGTAGTTTGCATACAACCGCCCAAGCAACTTTCGGATTCAAATAAAGCAAAATTAACACTCTCTTTTTTCGCTTTTAAAGCCGCACTTAAGCCCGAAATTCCTCCGCCAATAATCGCTAATTCTAAAATATTATTTTCGTGAGTTTGAGTTAAGTTGTTCATATTAAAAATTTATACTATTCCAAAGAAAATGATTCATTAATCGGCAAAACACTTTCCAGTAATTCAACTGAAATTTTTTGGGTTTTCCATGTATTCATAAGCTTTTTGCTGATTTATATTTTAACAAATAATCAAACTTATTTTTATTTTTACGATAGAGAAAGAAATCAAAGTAAAATTAGGCAAGGAAATTAGAAATTAATTTGTTTTATTTTTACTGAATTGAGATTCAACATTTAAAATGCCAAAATATAATTTAGGTTTTATTGAAGATGAAAAGATATTTAATCATGTTCGGAGTATTGTCTCTAAGTATCGATTTAGTATAAATCTCAAAGAATTTAATAAAAACCTGATTGATCCAATTAAGCTAACATTTGATTCAAAAGTTTATTCTAAAAAGCTAGAAGATATAATTGAGAGCGAAATTTTAAGACAAATAGATAAATCTAATAATAATCATATTGGTTATTTTCACCAGAATATATTTAAATATATAAACAAAGACTGGTCTGTTCCAAAGCAAGGATTTGATATTATAAATGAGAAATTGAGTATTTTTGTTGAGCTGAAAAATAAGCACAATACAATGAATTCATCCTCTGCTCAAAAAACTTTTATGAGAATGCAAAATATATTATTAAAAAATTCTCAAGCTCAATGTTTTTTAGTTGAAGTCATTGCAAAGAAAAGCCAAAATGAAGCTTGGAAAGTATCTTTAGATGGTAATTTGGTTTCAGATAATAGAATTAGAAAAGTTTCGATCGATAAATTTTATGAATTAGTAACGGGTGATAAATTAGCTTTTCAAAAATTATGTAAGTCCTTACCCACAATTATTGATGATGTTTTAAAAGAAACTAAATCTACACAGTCCCTGAATACAGTAGTAAACGAATTTAAAGAAATAAGTTCTAATTTGGAAAAAAGTATTTATTTATTGGCTTTTAATAAATATGAAGGCTTTGGAGATTTTTAAATGCAACAACTATTGTTTAAACCAAACACTAATAAAATAGAAAATATTTTCACTTTAGAGATTGAATCAGTTTTGCCAATTAAAGATTTTACTTCAATTGAATTATTTGCTGGGGCTGGCGGTTTGGCTTTGGGTTTTGAAAAGGCTGGATTTAAGCATATTTTACTTAATGAAATAAATAAAGATGCTTGTAAAACTTTGGCTCATAATCGCCCTGAATGGAATATTTTAGAAAAAGACATCTCTCAAATTGATTTTTCAGAGTTTTTGCACAAAGTAGATATAATTTCAGGCGGTTTTCCTTGTCAGGCTTTTTCGTACGCTGGCAACAAATTAGGTTTTGAAGATATTAGAGGAACTTTATTTTTTGAATTTGCCCGAGCTGTCAAGGAAACCCAGCCAAAAGTTTTTCTGGGCGAAAATGTTAGAGGTTTATTAAATCATGATGATGGAAAAACTTTAGAAACCATGAAATCAGTGCTTGAAAATATTGGTTATTTGGTGCTTGAACCTCAATTATTGAGAGCAGTTAATTATAAAGTGCCGCAAAAAAGAGAAAGATTAATTATTATTGGTATTCGTCAAGATTTGGCTGAAAAAGGCGAATTTGTGTGGCCTAAAGCTTATAGCCAAATGATGAATTTAAAAGATGCTCTAAAAAAAGGTGATCTATATAATTGCGATGTTCCACTTTCAGAGGGTGCAAAATATCCAATCAATAAGAAAAAAGTTTTAGATTTAGTTCCAGCTGGTGGTTATTGGAGAAATTTACCAGACGAAATACAAAGACAATATATGAAAAAAAGTTATTTTATGGGCGGTGGCAAAACGGGCATGGCTAGAAGATTATCTTGGCAAGAACCATCTTTAACTTTAACTTGTTCACCTTCTCAAAATCAAACTGAAAGATGCCATCCAGACGAAACAAGACCTTTAACAGTTAGGGAATACGCACGCATTCAAACTTTTCCAGATGATTGGGAATTCATAGGTTCAATGTCTTCTAAATACAAGCAAATTGGAAATGCTGTCCCTGTAAACTTAGGTTATGCAATCGGGAAAAGCTTAATTAATTTCTTAAATCAAATTGAATAAAATCCAGACTAAAAAGTCGTAAAACTTCCCAGTAAACCTATTAATTAAATTTAAAGTAAAATTAGTCAAGAAAACTATCTTTGTTCTTAACTTTACTTTTACCTAAACTTTATGATAAGTTAATACTTATGTACTTAATCAAACAATAAAACAATGAATATGAAAATTTCACAAACCTTAACAGCGCGAAGCAATACTAAAGTTGAAAACGGGGGGGGAATCTCAACCTAAAAATGATAAAGTGTTCATTCAAGACAAGGAGAATGCTCAAACAGTAAATAAACAATTAGGTTTACCACCAAATGCAACTTTTAATGAAAGAGAAAAAGTAATGACTGAACAGAATGCTCAAGCATTAAACAAACAATTAGGTTTACCACCAAATGCAACTTTTAATGAAAGAGAAAAAGTAATGACTGAACAGAATGCTCAAGCATTAAACAAAGAATAGAAATACCTCAGCTAATGCTATCAACTCTTTTTGGCTATAAGAAGTAAATCAAAGTAAAATTAGTCAAGGAAATTAGAAAATAATTTGTTTTATTTTTACTGAAATTGAGATTTAAATTTTAAAATGCCAAAAAGAACAGATCTAAAAAAAATATTAGTCATCGGGGCTGGGCCAATTATTATCGGGCAAGCTTGTGAATTTGATTATTCGGGAGTGCAAGCCTGCAAAGCTTTAAAAGCCGAAGGTTATGAAGTAGTTTTGGTTAATTCAAACCCAGCTACTATTATGACTGACCCAGACTTAGCAGACACAACTTATATTGAGCCAATTACGCCTGAGTTTTTAAAATTAATTATTGAAAAAGAGAAACCAAATGCCATATTACCAACTATGGGCGGGCAAACTAGCTTAAATATGGCTGTCTCTTTAGCTGAAGACGGCACTTTAGACAAATACAATATTGAATTAATTGGTGCAAAGCTCGAATCCATCAAATTAGCAGAAGACAGAGCTTTGTTTAAAAAAGTTGTTTCGGATTTAGGTTTAAACTCTGCTCGCTCTGAGACAATAACTGATATTGAAGAAGCTGAAAAAATTGCTGAAAAAATTGGCTTTCCGATTATTTTGCGTCCAGCTTTTACGCTTGGCGGTAGCGGTGGCGGCATTGCTTATAATATGGCTGAATTTGAAATAATGGTGCGTAAAGCCCTTAATGAAAGCCCAACTAGTCAAGTTTTACTCGAAGAAGACTTAACTGGCTGGAAAGAGTATGAACTTGAAGTAGTGCGTGATTTGGCGGACAATGTCATTATTATTTGCTCAATCGAAAATTTTGATCCAATGGGTGTTCATACTGGAGACTCAATTACAGTAGCTCCAGCACAGACTTTAAGCGATAAAGAATATCAAGTTTTAAGAAATCAAGCTATCAAATTAATCCGTGGAGTTGGCGTTGAATGCGGTGGTTGTAATATTCAATTTGCTATTAATCCGAAAAATGGAAATATTGTAGTTATTGAAATGAATCCACGGGTTAGCCGTTCAAGTGCCTTGGCTAGTAAAGCAACTGGTTATCCGATTGCCAAAATCGCCGCCAAATTAGCTATTGGTTATACGCTCGATGAATTGCCAAATGAAATAACCAAAAATACTAAAGCCGCTTTTGAACCAAGTATTGATTATGTTGTAACCAAAATTCCACGGTTTGCCTTCGAAAAGTTTCCCGGTGCAGACAAGACTTTGGGAACTCAAATGAAATCAGTCGGTGAAGTTATGTCAATGGGTCGTACTTTTGCTGAATCTTTTCAAAAGGCTTTGAGAGGACTAGAAAAAAATATGAAAGGCTTTGGACCTTTTGATTTGCCAGCTAATTTGACCAAAGAAAAAGTTTTAAACCTTTTGGCTAAACCAATTCCAGAGCGGATTGAACAAATTTATTTTGCTTTTGAATTGAATTGTTCGGTTTTAGAAATTTATAAAGCTTGCAAAATTGATATTTGGTTTTTGACTCATTTGAAGCTGATTTTTGATGAATATAAAAACTTTGAAAAAACTGGATTATTGACTGAACAAGCGGAACAAATTAGTCAAATTGAAAAATTAAAAGCTTTAGGCTTTAGTGATGGGCAATTAGCCAAGGCTTTGAATATAAATGAAATTGAGTTTAGAGAATTAAGACAAAAGCTTGAAATTAAACCCGTCTTTAAAATGGTTGATACTTGTGCGGCGGAATTTGACTCTCAGACACCATATTATTATTCAACCTATGAAAAAGAAAATGAAGTTTTACCATCAGATAAGCAAAAAGTAATTATTTTGGGTGGCGGTCCTAATCGAATTGGGCAAGGAATTGAATTTGATTATTGTTGTGTACATGCAAGTTTGGCTCTGAGAGAAATGAATTATGAAAGTATTATGATTAATTCTAATCCAGAAACGGTTTCGACTGACTTTGATATTTCGGATCGTTTATATTTTGAGCCAGTAACGGTTGAAGATGTTTTGGCTGTTTATCAAGAAGAAAAACCTTTGGGTGTAATTGTCCAACTGGGCGGGCAAACTCCTTTAAATATTGCTCAAGCTTTAGAAGAAGAAGGAGTAAAGATTTTAGGAACTTCAGTAAAGCAAATTTTGAGAGCTGAAAATAGGCATGAATTCAATTTAATTATTAATAAATTAGGTTTAAATCAGCCCAGAAGTGCCATAGCTGACAAGCCTGAAGAAGTAATGGAATTAGCTGAAAAAGTTGGTTTCCCTCTTTTAGTTAGGCCAAGTTTTGTGCTAGGCGGACAAGCTATGCAAGTTGTTTTTAATGTAGACGAATTACAAGAATGGCTGAATAATATGACTAATCGAGGAATTATTTGGCCAGTTTTGCTTGATGAATTTTTGGATAATGCAATTGAAATTGATGTCGATTCAGTCTCTGATGGTAAAGAAGTAATTGTTGCTGGCATTATTGAACATATTGAAAGAGCTGGAATTCATAGCGGTGATAGTTCTTGCGTTACGCCACCTAATACTTTAAGCGAAGATCAAATTGATGAAATTATTTTGGCTACCGAAGCTTTAGCATATGAATTGGGCGTTATTGGACATATGAATATTCAATTTGCCATTCGAGAAAATACGATTTATATACTTGAAGTTAATCCCAGAGCGTCTAGAACTGTGCCATTTATTGCAAAAGCGACTGGCATTGCGTGGGCAAAAATTGGTACTTTATTGATGCTAGGGCATAGTTTAAAAGAATTGAAAGCAAAAAAAATATTATCCACTAATTATTCATTTAAAGAATTTACCAAAAAGGGAATTGTGGCGGTCAAAGAAGCGGTTTTACCTTTTAAAAAATTCCCCGGTTGTCAAATTGCTTTGGGTCCAGAAATGCGTTCAACTGGTGAGGTAATGGGAATTGATCATAATTTTGGTTTAGCCTTTGCCAAAGGACAAATTGCGGCCGGACAAAATATTTTGCGTGGTGGACATAATGTCTTTTTGAGTGTTAGTGATTGGGAAAAAAATAAATCTTTAATTACACTTGCCAAGGATTTTCTGGATTTGGGCTTTCAGCTTTATACAACAGAAGGCACTTATAAATTTTTGAAAGATAATGATTTAAATACTCATTTTGTGCGTAAAGCCAAAGAAAAAGAACCGAATATTATTAGCTTCTTGACTGAAAGGAAGATTTCATTAATTGTAAATATTCCAAAAGGAAAAGAAGCTTTGCAAGATAATATGTCCATGAGGCGTTTGGCGGTTTTAATGGATATTCCTTTAATTACCACTTTAGCGGGTGGAATAGCGACAGTTGAAGCTTTTAAATCATTAAATCAAAACTCGGGTAAATTTTCAGTTAAATCTTTACAGGAATACAATTTGGAATTTTAATATTAAGAAAAAGAGAGCAGATTAATATTTTGTGTATAATTTTCTCTTCAAATCAACTGAATTTTTTTGACTTCTGAAGAATTTAATTGGCTTACAGAAACAGTTTGCTGATTTTCATAATTTACAATTAATAATTCACCGCTCTCTAAAATATCTTTTACTAAAGCTGTATAAGTTTTTTGTGAGTCATTTACTTTTAAATAATGAATTAATGAATTTGGCTGAATATAAGCGAAATCTTGATAATAATTTTTTAAATCAGCAAAAGAATAATTAAAAACTTTATTTATATTTTGAATTATTAAATTTACAATACTTAATTTACTCATTTTGGTTTCTAGGTAAGCATAATCAGCTGGTAAATCATGATTTTGATAATTAATACCAATACCAATAATTAATTCATCTTTTTTGTTTAAAACTGTTTCAAGCAAGATTCCAGCTACTTTTTGGTGTTTCAAATTATAAATATCATTTGGCCATTTTATTAAAGTTTTTATTTGCAAACTTTCAAAAGCTTTATGACAAGCAATTCCAATAGCAATTGACCAAAAAGGTATTTTTAATTTAGTAATTGGATTTTTAATTTTATAAGAAAAATAAATACCACCTTCCGCTGATAACCACTGATTGCCATATCTCCCACGACCAGCAGACTGACAATTAGCCAAAAGAATTGTATTAAGAGGATAAACTTGAATTTGAGTATTAGTTGAATCAGTCAAAGATGTCTGAATTAAATGCAAAGTAAATAAAATTAAACTCCCGAAAATCCTCTTTGCTCCCGTCTATTTCCATTTCTGCTTGAATGATTCTGATAATCTTGATTTTGATAATCTTTTCTTTCCAACCAATTATCTCTAAAATATCTTAAACCATTAAGAAAAATCACTCTGCGGTCTAAGTCAGCTTTAATTTCTACTGAATCTCTTGATAAATTGCGTGAATTTAAAAAACGATATAACCGTGAAACTCTTTTTCCTTGGACAGCAATTTCTTTATTCACATAATCTTTTGTCAAAATTGTCTGACCCTGAGAATGCGAAGAAGACCAATTATTATCATCATCTTCTTCTGAATGAACATTTGATTGATTATAATGTCTTTGATCTTCATTTTCATTGTATTCAGGATTTTCAAGATTTTCCTCTTGATTTTCAAGATTATTATTTAGCTGATCGTGATTATAATTATTTTCTAGAACTTGACTTGTATTAATATCAAATTCAGGAATAAAGCTCTCATTGACATTTATAAAGACTTCTTCTAATTCTGGAATATTATTTTCAATATTTTGGGCAATAATAATATTTTCATCTTGATTTGTATTTATTTCAGGTTTTATTTCTTCTTTTACTTCTTCAGGTAAGCTATTTAAAGTTAATAAATCTTGCTGATTAAATTGTTTTTCGCATAAACTTTTAATTTGCTTTAAAGACAAACCATTTGATTTAAGCTGCAAAATTTCGGCTAAATATCTTAAAGTCTCTTCTGATAAAAAACTTTTTCTTTTATTCTTTTCGACTTTTAAGTTAAAATAATTTAAATATTTTCTTAAGGTGTTTTCAGGTATTGTAAGCTTTTCGGCGGCGTCTGAGATTGAATATTCACTAATTAATTCTTTCGGATTATCTTCTGGCTGAGTCATTTTAATTTTATATTATTTCTATTGAATATTTTAAATCAATAATGAAAATTAAAGCATACTCAACAAGTACTTTCAAGTTAATATTTAAGTATATTTGAAAACTTAAAACTATTAATGATTTACTCTCCCGGTTCAGTTTTAATAGATATTGGGCATTTATTTGGTTTATCCAAAAGTTTACCGATTCGCTGGTATGGAATTACGACTGGCTTAGGTTTTTTAGGAGCAATTTGGCTGATTTTATTTAATCTAAAAGGTAAAGCCAATACTGAACAAAAACAAAATTTATTAGACTTATTGTTCTGGAGCTTTCTGGGTGGAGTAATTGGAGCTAGACTATGGTTTGTAATATTAAATTTTACTTATTTTAGTCAAAACCCGATCGAAATATTAGCCATTTGGCAAGGCGGGCAATCAATACAAGGTGGTTTAATTGGTGGTTTTTTAAGCGGTTATTTTTTTCACAAACTTAATAGTACTAAATCCGACTTTTTACCTTTAGGTCAAATAGCTGACTTAATCGCAATATCTTTACCTTTTGCACAAGCTATTGGTCGTTTTGGCAATTTCTTTAATACCGAAGCCTTTGGAAAACCTACTAATTTACCTTGGGCTTTATATGTTCCAGAAAATAATAGACCAATTCAATATATACTGGCAGACGGCTTTCACCCTACTTTTTTTTATGAAGCTATTTATTTAATTTTTATTGGTTTTTATTTAAAATCTTTATACGACAAAAAAACAACTTATAGCGGAAATTTATTTTGTTTATATTTAATTTTGTATTCAGTTGGTCGCTTTTTCCTTGAATTTATGAGATTAGACAGCCTTAAAATTGGTTTTTTCCCAGCCGCTCAAGTTTTATGTTTAGTATTTATTATAGTGTCCAGTTTTTTCTATTTTCATTTATCTAAGCTAAATTCTAAAAAATAAACAATTAATTAAAATACTTAAATTTGTGGTGTAATTTTCAGTTTATTCAAGTTAAAGCCAGCTTTCTGTAAGCGATTAAGTATTTGTTCATAAGTATTATTATTCATTTTAGGAGTACGAGAAAGTATCCATAAGTATTGTTTATTTGGATGACTAATAACAGCATAACTATAATCATCAGCCAAATCAATTATCCAATAATCACCTTTGAATGGCCAGAAAAATTGTACTTTTAATTTTGCATTCCCCGAATTTTTTTGTACAAAAGCTTTACCTTTAATATATGATTGTTTACCTTTTAAACTACCTTTATTACATTTATTTTCTACAATTATATAATCTGCTTTTGTCGGAGTATATTCAGCAGTCGTAGCATAACAACCTTTTTGAAAGCTTTGTGGATAAGAAGCAATTTCATACCATTTTCCAGCATATTTATTTAAATCTACACTATTAACAGTTTGCAAGACTTCAGCTTTAGCCGAAATTATAATAAGTAAAATCGATATTATAAAAGCTATAAAGCTAATAATTTGAAATTTATTTTGTTTTGAGAGCGAAGAATTCATTGATTTGCTTTTATTTGCGTGAAATTACTTTTGTTTTTTTGGGATTTTCAGGTGGATATAAATTTATTCTCATATTAGCTGAAATAACAGGATTACGGCTAGGAATAGGTATAATTTCAAATGCTACTCGACGATAACTAAGCCCTACAAAAGGGAGCGGAGCGGGAGTAATACCTAGTATATTAAAGACTGGTGTATTTTTATAACCATAAATCAAACCAATTTTATAACCCGCCTGAAATCTTAATTTGGAGTGTAAAATAGGAGTATTAATGACATTACGACCAAAAGCGACGAAAACACTTTGTTTATTATGACTATTAATAAAAGTTGAGGCAATAAGGCCTTTATATTGTAAACCAATTAAATTATGATTCCATCTATCCTCTCTTCTACTTTCTGCATCTGCATGATAACTAAGCATACCAGTTAAAATTGCATTGTCTACGGGCTCACCCCACACAAATTTAGCTACTCTCTTAATTGGTGACTGATAATAAACTACTGGCTTAGGTTTAATATTTGAAGAAATATCATTGTCGTTCTCGATGGAGTCTTCCAATATTTCTTCATCTAAATTTTCATAAACATATTCATCAATATCGCCTTCTTCATTAGAACTAGAAATTTCAGTTTCAGTTTGAGCTTCAGTTTCTAAAATACTCGAACTTAATTCTGTCGCTTTAGCTGAAAAACTTACAAGAAATAAAAATAAAAGAGTTATGTAATTTTTCAGCATTATTTTAAACTATAGCTTGATGTTGTCCTATCTTGTGGAAATATCTTCTTAGCTCTGCCAAAGCGGATCTTAAACGCCTTGAAGTTTGCATTTGAGAAATTTTATGTCTTTTTGCATATGAAGCTTGAGTTTGTTCATTCAAAAAGATTTCTTCAATAATTTCACGAGCTTGTATTGTTACATTTTTAAGGGCATCTTGCAAAACTAAACGATGCTCTTGCAAATGAATAAAACCTTGATATTTAGTATCCACTAAAGTATCCAAAAAGACCTGATCATCAGAATTATCACTAGAAAGGGTTTGATCTAAAGAAATTAAAGTTCTTCTTCTTTCAACTTCAAAAGCTTCCTGTATTTTTTTTGGCTCAACTTCCAAAGCACTTGCCAGCTCTAAATCAGTCGGTTCACGGCCGAATTCATAAGTTAAAGCTTGAGTCATACGACTAATTCTAAAATTTAATTCAACTAATTCACGGGGTGCTCGAAATAACATAGCCCGATCTCTGCAATAATGCCTCATTTCACCAGCAATTAAATGTGTAAAATAAGTAGTACATTTAGCTCCAGCAGTGGGGTCAAAATTCTCAATCGCTTTAATTAATCCAATACAACCAACCTGAATTAAATCATCAACAGAGTCTGTACTTCTTCTAGCCAAGCCATTTGCAATTCTTTTGACAAGCCCAATACAATGCTTAATAATTAAATCTTTTACATTGGAAGACTTATTTTGACGATATTCTGCCAATAAAGTATGAACCAAATCGGTGTCTACATCAGAACGAGTATAAGTGCTTACTTTCTTTGTTTGCATAAATATAAAATAAACCTCTGCATATAAATTATAATATTCCCAATTAAAAGGTAAAACCCTCTATGAGCTAAATTTTACTCATATTAACAAAAATAAATGCTTTTTGAATGAATTTGATATTATCTTTGCGACAGACTAGTTATCAATTAATCTATTAAGAAGCTGTCTGAATAAGCAAAATCAAGAATATAATTTCGTCTTTTTTTTCTATATAAATTTATGAAGTGATAATGCGAGTTTATTATCAGGAAAAGTAAATTCAGTATTCATTAATTATTTTCTTATTCATTCAGTCATAGGAATATCCAAAATTAAAATCTCCGAATTAGCTAATGCTTTAATTTCAAATTCGTTTATAGGGCTAGAAATTGCTAAGGCATCACGATTATCTAAGTTTTGTTTTAATAGCTCAATTTGTCCATTAATCAAAAATACATAAACACCATTATTTTTAAAACTACTTTTGTATTTAATACTTTTACCAGCATTTAAATCAGTTAAAAACAAATTAGCATCCTGATTAATATCAATTGCATCTTGCCCAGCAATTTTTTGCCATTTATTTTGTCTGTCTTCTGTTTCATAAGACTTTTGTTGATAAGCTGGTTTAATGCCTTTTTGTTTTGGTATAATCCATATTTGTAAAAACTTAGCTAACTCGTCTGATGAGTGATTATACTCTGAATGGCTAATTCCAGTACCAGCCGACATGACCTGAATATCACCTTTTTTGAGGATAAAATGATTTCCTTCACTGTCTTTATGCTCCAAGCTACCCGCTAAAGGAATTGAAATAATTTCCATATCACGGTGATGATGTGTATCAAACCCTTTTCCGCCTTCAATTTGATCATCATTAATTACCCGTAAAAGACCAAATCCCATCATTTGAGGATTATGATAATTAGCAAAACTAAAACTATGACTGCTTTTTAGCCAACCATGATCGCTAATTCCTCTGTCAGATGCTTTGTGTAAAACTATATTCATGATTTTGCTGTACTGAAAACGCTGATTATGATTGATTACTCTAAAGTAATGTGAGTTCGATGAAAAGAAAATCTGAAAATGCTGATTGAAGAGAAACTTTGAAGCAATCACAATTGCAAGTCTCTCGCTAAAGAATTTTGTCTTTTCACCCCCAACCCCCTGAAAGTGGGCTATTAGAGAGTGGAGTTGGGAATTTAGACCTTGAAGACAGAAAATTTCAAACAGATTTATTGAGTGTCCCCTTCGGGGAATGGCTTAAGCTTAGGGGGCTAAGACTTGAATTCTTGAGAAGCTTTTTGTGTTTTTTATCTGTCGAACTCACATTAAATATTGCTCACCCTTAAAATTAAGGCTCTCTTCTGGAACTGGAATTAAAGTTGCAATACTAGGTTCTTGAATAGTTTTAAAACAATCAGCTTTTCCCGCCCAATTCATGCCGAAGCGTTCTTTGCCGACATCAATATTTTCACCTAAAGTTAATCTAAGTTTGTTCCAGTCTATTTTATTTCCCTCTGTGAAAGCTTCTGGAAATAATTGTTTAAGTTTTTGGAGTTGCTCTTCAGTAATATTCATTGAGGTTAATTCTTGTTTGTGTATTTCAGTATTCATTAATTTATTTCTCCTTCACTTTCCCCTTCAGAGAGATATTTCTTTATTAAATTCTTCTCAGTTTTATTGTAAATTACTAAAAAGCTCATACATCAAGCGAAGTGGGATTTTCTTGCCTGCCTGAATAGTTACAGAAATAAGACTTGATCACTCAATCAAAGAGATTCAAAAGAAGATGAAGAAACTCAAGAATTTAAAAATTAAACCTCACTTGCCGATATTACAATATTAAAATCAACTCCGAGTGATTCAAAATGTTTTTTACCACAGTGTATTTTGTCTGTTTCATAATTGCGAAGTTTGTCAAAGTTTTTTGTGCTTTTGGTTTCTCTTACTAAATAAATTGTTTGATCTTCATGCTTTACAATTGCCCAATCTGGATTATAAGTACCAA